>JAAYRN010000308.1 GCA_012518765.1 Bacteroidales bacterium | reverse complement strand
TTTTGTAAACCTCCACAAGTTCCTATGCGTATGATGTTTAGAGATGTTAATGTTTCTTTTATTTTTCTTTGCTTTAAATCAATATTTACCAAAGCGTCTAATTCGTTGATAACTATGTCGATATTGTCGGTTCCCATGCCCGTTGAAAGTACGCTTATGCGTTTTCCTTTGTAAGTCCCTGTATGGGTTATAATTTCACGATTTTGTTTTTTCACTTCTATAGTGTCAAAAAAAGAGGACACAAGTGCTACTCTACCAGGGTCTCCAACTAAAAGTATATTGGTAGCCAATTCTTCAGGATGTATATTTAAATGATATACACTTCCGTTGGCTTGTAGCGGCATTTCAGATGCTTGTAGTAACATAGTATAGTGTTTTTATTATTATCTTAACATCCAGTCTTTGAGGTCTATATCTTCATTTTCTATGATAGAAATATAATTAAAGTAACGAGATTTGCTAATTTCTCCTTTTTCAAGAGCCTCTTTTACAGCGCATTGTGGTTCATGCGTATGGGTGCAATTGTTAAATTTACATTGAGGTAAAAGCCTTAACATTTCGGGGAAATAATGCGAAACTTCTTCTTTTTCATATTGTATAAGTCCAAATTCTCTGATACCGGGAGAGTCAATAATTTGAGCTCCAAACGATAATTCAAACATTTCGGCAAAGGTAGTTGTGTGTCTGCCTTTTTTGTAGTAATCGGAAATATCACCCACCGATAAATTCAACGAACTATCTAAGGCATTGATTAATGTGGATTTCCCTACTCCCGATTGTCCTCCAAAAAAAGAAACCTTATTTTTCATTAGATTTTTCAAATCGTCTAATCCTTCATGGGTTACGGCTGAAACAGATAAGCAGGTGTAGCCAATTTTTTCATACATACTTTTCCATTCTTCTAATTGAAGTAAATTTTCCTCCGTATAAAGATCTATTTTATTGAAAATTAAAATGCTTTTAATTCGAAATGATTCCGTTGCAGTCAAAAATCTATCTACAAAACCCAAAGGAGTTTGAGGAAAATCAATGGTAACAATTAAGAAAACACAGTCGAGGTTAGCAGCTAAAATATGAGAAATATGCGATAAATTGGTAGATTTACGAGTAATATAGTTTTTCCTATTTTCGATGTCAGTTATCAATCCATAAGCTTGTTGAGGGTCTTTTATAAAAAGCACATAGTCGCCAACTACCACAGGATTAGTTGTTTTAATTCCATGTATACGAAATTTTCCCCTTAGTTTACAATCTATAATTTGATTGTTACTTGTACGAACTCGGTATAAATTTCCAGTAGATTTAACAACAGTTCCTTTTAGTTTTTCTGACATTGTTTTTAGTTTTTACAAATTTTATTTTACTTATTCAATCTTGTCTTTCAGAGATTTGAATCCTTTCCCTAAAATTTCGTGAGCATCGGAAATACTTATAAATGCATCAGGGTCTACATTGAAAATATGTTTTTGTAAATCAGGTATATCCCTGCGATTCATTACCGTAAATAATACATTTTTTTCATCTTCGGTATACATGCCCTTGGCTTGAAAAATAGTACCTCCGCGCTGCAAGTCATAAATAATGGTTTTTCGGAGTTCTTCACTTTTTTTCGATATAATGAAAATAATTTTATCGTCTGAAAAACCATGTAGCACCATATCAATAACTTTTCCCATAATAAAAATAGTTAGCCATGAATATAGTGGAATTTTCCAATCTTGAAATGACAAAAAACCAATGATAACTATACAGGAATCGACAATCATAAGTTGCTGTCCTAAAGGAACTTTAGTGTATTTAGATAAAATAGATGCCAATACATCGCTCCCTCCACTTGATGCCCGTGCTTTGAATATTAATCCTACCCCAACACCCATCATTACTCCACCAAAAATACTTGCTAATAATACTTCGTCGTGGAGATTAAGGGGGTCGCTACCAAACACATAGATAAGTCCATCGGTAAAAAAAGCGGTTAAAATAAAACCTACAAATGTTTTAACTCCAAAGCGAGGTCCTAATAGCTTGAGACCTATTAAAGTAAGGGGAAGATTGAAACATAGAGCTGCTAATCCTACAGGAAAATTAAATTTATGATGTAAAACAATAGAAATACCATAAATTCCTCCCGGTGTGATTTTATAGGGTGTCATAAAAAAAGCATAACCCAAAGCCAACACAAAGGTGCCTATAATTAAACTGGAATAAGAAATTAACCATTCTTTCGATAAAATTTTATCTTTTTGAGGATTGGTAATAAGCGTACTCATAGATAGTTTTTTTAGTTACATGAATCTTCTTATACTGTGCAGTGTATGAGAATATTCCTCTTTTTCAAGATTGAAAATACCCTCAGCGTCTATGCGGTCTATTCTGACTTTACCACTTGCATGAAATATCATATTGTCTTTATAAACAATACCCGTATGTGTAATTTTGTTTTCGTTATTTTTAAAGAAAGCCAAATCAAAACATTGCATTTCGTCTATGGAAGGAACAAGTTTTCCTTGTTGTGCTTGTTGCGATGCGTCTCGTTTTAATCGAATATCGATAATTTTAAATATAATTTGATTAAAACCCGAACAATCAATACCTAAAGGAGTACGTCCGCCCCAAAGATAAGGTGCATTTATAAAGGAAAATAAAAGTTCTTCTATGTTATTACTTTGAGGAATGTTTTTTACTTCAAACCATTCTGCTCCAATGTAAATGGTGTTTTTGTCTCTCATAGGAAGGGTAGAACCGGGAGGTATTGTAAAATGTAGGTTTCTTCGTTTGTCGTACAATGTTGTAAAAGAGGAAACTACAATAGGTTTTTGATTGATATAAAACTCATCTATTTCTTTGTCTCTGACCAATGAAAGCTGCCCTCTATCTATACATCCTTTGTAGTCATCATACAAATTCCTTATATATAGCCAGTTAATGTCTTGTTCCAATATTTCGTAGATTTCGCCAAAAATAAGTTGGGAAGTCATTTCAGAACGATGAGAGGGGCGATCTCTTAAAGGTATAGATGCTATATTACAAATTCCGTATATACTCATAATTTACTCAATTATAAATGTTTTTACTTTTGAAAATGTAGAAGAATTTACCCTCAACAAATACATACCTGACGACAGACTACCGATAGGAATAGAGTGGGTATTTGATACATTTATACCGGATTGTGTATGTAGTAGTTGGCCACTTATGCTGTAGATTTGAAAATCAACTTTAGAGTTAAATCCTTCTATTTCAATGTTTATTTGATCTTTAGCTGGATTGGGATATAATTTAATATATATATCCTTATTCAAAGAAGGAGCATCATTAATCGCTAAATCAGCAGGGCATAAAAATATTTGAATAGGAGAGGAATAATCGGCGTTATCGTTTAAAATATTTTTTATAGACTCCCAAGTAGTGCCATTTTTCAGAAAAGCAGTAGATAAACTTTCATTTCTTAAGGTTCTATTTTTTGAAAAAACAAAACGAGAACTATCCGAAGAATTAAATTGGTAAGGAAGTATATAATCAATACAAAAATGACGATTAACTCGGTATTGACCCTCTAAAACAAAGGTATTCCATTCATTAGGTGTAATAGTATGAGCGGGGAAAGTAAATCTTTTCAATAAGTTTGTGGGATATTTCAATGCTGTACTATTGGTAACTCTAATTGTTATTGAATCGTTGGGCGAAAAATTTACATTACCAAAATAAATTGAAATAGAATCGATAAGCATAGCATTGAAAATGGAAAAATACTCAGAAGCCGAATTGAAATATAATGATGAATCATTGAGCGGGAAGGCTATTTCTACTAAGGTGTCGCTTTCAAATAAATTGCTAACTGCCAGACAAGTATCTATTTTAGAAGGACGCAAACTAATATTAATAGTTCTGATTTTGGCAGTACCTATAACTGAAAGTTCTGTACTATAATTCAAGGTTAAACTATTTAACTGTTTGGGTCTAACATAAATTTCTTTATCTCCAACACCTTGGGTTTCAGAAACTATAATCCAAGCCGAATCGTATAATATATGCCACGAATCGTTGGAAGTTATGCGAAATGTATCTACATGATTTAAGTCGTTTTCAAATACGAAATGATTGGTATCCAAGGTTAAAATAGTGGTATCCAATCCTATGGTAAATCGTATACTGTCGATAGCACGCGTAACATTTGAAATATTGATACCTTTTATCGTTGTTCCATCGCTGAGGAATGGATGGGGATTTGTGTTTGAATTAAAATTCGTACGAAGTGCTTCCTCGCTATAATAAGCCAAAGAAAGACTTCCTTGTTTGTTCATAGTTCCGTTGGGTCTAAATATATAAATTTCATCAAAAATATTAGTCCCATTGTAGTTTGCATTGCCATTGAATCGCTCATCAATTCTATAAATTACAATTCCCGACCCACTTAGAGAAGATTCAAAAACACAAGATGTTTTTTTGCGGTACTCCAATACAAAATATTGATGTTCTTCACCATCTATGGGTATTTTATAGGCAATATTTTCTTTTGAGTCGCCATTTGCAGGATACAATGTGTAGGTTCCGCTACTGTAAATAGTGGGGATACTATCTATCCATTTTCCGTATTTATATTTCATATATGCTCCCAATCCTTGTGGCATGGAATAAGTTGTAGAAGCCATTAAATCCCAATTCCCTATGGGGGTAATATGATCAAAATTTTTATCGTATCTATATAAATCGGGAGCACCCAAGGAGTGCATAAATTCGTGAGCAATAATCCCTGAATACATATACTCTTCCATAATAAAATTATAGTCGTATACTCGTTTTCCATTGATAGATACATTGTGGCTATATAAACTCCAACGATGGGGCCACATCAAGCCGCTCCAGCCTTCAGGACCTCCTGAAGTAACAAAAACCACATTATCTACCCGACCGTCTCCATTGTAATCTAAGTCTAAATCAGTGGGAATACTGTCTTGGAAAAACAAAACAGTTCGCTTTAATAAATCATGTTCTCTGTTTCTTCTTTCATCCGAATTTTTGTATCCATTGGGATTAGAAGTAGCGTTATATGCCAAATAATATTTTCGAGGGTGTATGTCTTGATAGGAATAAATAATCGTAGTGTCGGACTTAGGATATAGATGAGAAGTTATAAACAAATTGCCATAGGAAACGTGCCTATAATAATTGTATAAAGAGTTTGCATCGGCGGACGAAGAGTCGTTCATTTTGTTTTCAATCGTCTTATAAGTGTTCGTTTTAAATTTGTTTTCATCCGAAAAACGAATAAAAAACACCAAATTATTAATATGTCCATGATTTTTTTTGACAGATTTAGAAATGGGTTTTTCCGAGACAGGTGTCATTAGTTCATTTCGTAGTTCCAACCATTTTTCGTTAGAAATATTTATATTTTTCGTTAAATTACAAAGCTCAGGATTTACTTCTCCAACAATATAATTGGAGGATGTTAGTTCGCCATCTTTTTTTATGGCATAAGTGTAATATCCTGTGTTTTCGTTTATTATAATGGTATATCCTGCCGAGTCGTGTAGCCAATTGTGATAGTGATCGCCGCTGGCAAAACACTGAATTTTCTTGCCGTTAGGTTGAGTAATTATTTGTGGGATATTTTTTAAATAAGCAGCAAAGCTAAAATTAAGTACAAAAAATAACCCCAAAAAAACAAGTCCTTTTTTAAACATAATGTATGATTGATTATAGATAATAAAATAAATAAAAAAAATATGGGCAAAAATAGCATAAAATTTCATATTTTTGCAGACAAAAAGCGAATCTTTAATAACAATAAAAAAATGAAAGCAAAAATCTTAAGTATTACAATGATGATGACTTTAGTTCTTTTGAGCAATGGCTGTAAGAACAAAAAAACACAAGAAACTACATCCGAAGAGATTCAAAAATCTGAACTACAACTTAAAGTAGAAGAATTTGCCTATGTAGACCTCAACTCTCCGTTGGTGAAAAATTTGTCGGATAATGAAAAAGAAATGATAGCTGTTTTTATACAAATAGCTGACATTATGGATGATTTATTTTGGAAACAAACTTTTGGCGATAAAACCATATTGGATAGCATCAGCGATCCTTTTGCCAAAGAATTTGTGGAAATTAACTACGGACCTTGGGAAAGATTAGACGGAAATGCTCCTTTTATTCAAGGATTTGGAGAAAAAGCACTTGGATGTCGCTACTATCCCCAAGATATTACCAAAGAAGAATATGAAAATTACGAAGACCCTAACAAGGGAAGTTTGTATACAGTATTGCGTAGAAACGAGGACGGAAGTTTAAAAACAGTTTGGTATAGAGAAGAGTACAAAGAAGAACTCGCCAAAGTAGATAAATTACTTGACCAAGCCATAGCATTAGCAGAAGATGCAGGAATGAAAAAATATTTGATAGAGCGTAAAAAGGCTTTTCAGACGGATAACTATTTTGACAGTGATATGGCATGGATGGACATGAAAGATAGTAAAATAGATTTTATTGTAGGTCCTATCGAAAAATACGATGACAAGTTTAACGAAGCCAAAGCATCTTACGAAGCCTTTATCCTCATCAAAGATGAAGAAAGAAGTAGCGAGTTAGCCAAATTCGTACAAATGCTCCCCGATTTACAAAAAGAATTACCTTGTGACCCCAAATACAAAACATTTGTACCCGGAACATCTTCTGATTTAAACGTTTATAACGCAGTATATTATGCTGGAGATTGCAATTCGGGAAGCAAAACAATTGCTATTAATCTTCCAAACGACAACAATGTACAGGCTAAAAAAGGAGCTCGTCGTTTACAGCTACGCAACAGTATGCAAGCTAAATTTGATAAAATTTTAATGCCTATCGGAGAACTTATTATCGAAAAAGAACAACAAAAACATTTAAAATTTGATGCGTTCTTTTGGAACGTAACTTTCCACGAAGTAGCTCATGGATTGGGAATTAAACAAACTATTAATAACAAAGGCTTGGTAAATCAGGCTATGAAAACTGAAGGTACTTCTTGGGAAGAAGCCAAAGCCGATATCTTGGGCTTGTTTATGGTAACAAAATTGATTGATAAAAAAGAAATTACAAACATAACAGCCGAAGATGCTATTATAACCTATATAGCTGGTATTCTTCGTTCTGTGCGTTTTGGAGCCGCTAGTTCTCATGGAAAAGCCAATATGATGTGCTATAATTTTATGGAAAAACAAAAAGCATTTACCCGCAATACAGAC
>JAAYRN010000028.1 GCA_012518765.1 Bacteroidales bacterium | reverse complement strand
TTTTATATTAGTTTTTGTAAGGACTTTAAAATATTACTTTCTACACGCTCTAAAACATTGAAAGTATCTATTTTTATAAATTTTTCGCCTGTTATGCGTTCGTAAAGTTCGATGTATCGATTTGAAATATTTTCCACTATTTCCTTAGTCATTTCGGGTATGTTTTGTCCTTCTTTTCCTTGGAATCCATTATTCATCAGCCACTCACGAACAAACTCTTTTGATAGTTGATGTTGTTGTTCGCCTTTATCAAATCGTTTTTGATATCCATCAGCATAGAAATATCGCGAAGAATCGGGGGTGTGAATTTCATCAATCAAATAAATTTTTCCATCTTTTTTCCCAAATTCATATTTGGTATCCACCAAAATAAGTCCTTGTTTCATAGCTATTTCACTTCCTCTTTGAAACAACCGATAGGTGTAATCTTCCAATTGGCTGTATTCTTCGGGAGAAATAATTCCTTGTTTAAGTATTTCTTCTTTTGAAATATCCTCATCGTGTCCTTCAGAGGCTTTGGTTGTTGGTGTAATGATTGGATTTTCAAATTGTTGATGTTCTCTCATTCCATCGGGGATAGGTATTCCACAAATTTCTCGTTTACCATCTTTATAAGTTCTCCACGAACTTCCTGTCAGGTAGCCACGTATAATCATTTCGATGGGATAAGGTTCGCATTTGTGTCCTATGGTAACCATAGGATCGGGTGTGCTTATTTTCCAATTGGGACAAATATCTGCGGTAGCATCTAAAAACTTAGAAGCTATTTGATTCAGTACCTGACCTTTATAAGGTATAGCTTGTGGTAATACGACATCGAAAGCCGAAATGCGATCGGTAGCTATCATGACTAATATATCATTTTTCAGGCTATATACATCCCTTACTTTTCCTTTGTAAAAATGGGTTACATGGGGCAGTTTGAATGCTGTATCTGCAATTGCGTTCATAAAATGGTTTTAATTGTTTTTTATGCAGGAATATCTTCTTCTACACGTAAATTTTCGATGATAAATTTTTGTCTTTCTGGGGTGTTTTGACCCATGTAATAAGATAATAAATGGTTGATATTTGTATCTTTATGCAATACAACTGGTTCAAGTCTCATGTTTTTTCCTATAAAATGCTTAAACTCTTCGGGCGATATTTCGCCAAGTCCTTTAAATCGGGTTATTTCTGCTTTTGACCCTAATTTTCGAATGGCATGGATACGCTCTTCTTCGCTATAACAATATATGGTTTCTTTTTTATTCCTAACTCTAAACAAAGGAGTTTGAAGGATATATACATGACCTGCTTTTATTAATTCGGGGAAAAATTTCAGGAAAAACGTCAACAGTAAAAGGCGGATATGCATACCATCTACATCGGCATCAGTAGCGATGATGATGTTGTTATACCTAAGTCCTTCTAATCCATCTTCGATATTTAGTGCTGCTTGTAGCAGGTTAAATTCCTCGTTTTCGTATACAACTCTCTTGGTTGTAGGAAAAGTCTTCAAGGGTTTTCCGCGTAGCGAAAAAACAGCCTGTATGTCAGGATTTCGTGATTTGGTTATGGAACCCGATGCCGAATCACCCTCTGTGATAAACAGGGTAGTTTCTAAACCTTTATCGCTTTTTTCGTTTAGGTGATAGTTACAATCTCTGAGTTTTTTGTTTACTAAGCTAACTTTTTTAGCACTTGAGCGGGAAATTTTCTTAATTCCGGCTATTTCCTTACGTTCTTTTTCCGAGTCAAGTATTTTCTTCTGTAATATGTCAGCCGTTTCAGGGTTCATGTGTAAATAATTGTCTAACAATTTACTTACCATTGTATTTACAAACCACCTTACGGTAGGACCTCCTTCTTTTATATTTTCAGACCCTAATTTGGTTTTGGTTTGTGATTCAAACATAGGTTCTTGAATACGAATACTTAGCGATGCACAAATTGATTGGCGTATGTCGCTGGCATCGTAATCTTTTTTATAAAAATCGCGTACTGTTTTCACCATAGCTTCTCGCAATGCTTGCTGGTGTGTACCTCCGTGTATGGTGTGCTGTCCGTTTACAAAAGTATAGTATTCTTCTCCTCCACTTCTTTCTAAATGAGTGAAAGCCAATTCAAAATCCTTATCTTGCAAATGAACTATGGGGTACAATGCTTGTCCATTTACTGTGTTACTTAATAAGTCGAAAAGTCCATTTTTGGAATTAAATTTTTGTCCATTAAAAACAATAGTCAATCCTTTGTTTAAATATGCATAATTCCACAACGATTTTTCGATGTATTCGGAGTAAAATTTATAATTACCAAACATTTCAGTATCTGGCGTAAATACCACTTTGGTTCCATTATTTTGTTCTGTATTTTCTATAGGATAATCCTTAGTCATTTGACCGTAAGCAAACTCCATGGTTTTCATTTTTCCATCGCGATAAGATGTTACCTGAAAAAACTTAGATAAAGCGTTTACGGCTTTCAATCCTACACCGTTCATTCCTATTGACTTTTGAAAGGCATCAGAATCGTATTTTCCTCCTGTGTTCATTTTTGAAACACAGTCGTATACTTTTTCTAAAGGGATTCCTCTTCCATAGTCTCTAATGCTAACTTGATTTTCTTTGATGGTGATTTCTATGCTTTTTCCTGCTCCCATCATAAATTCGTCAATGGAATTATCTACAACCTCTTTTACCAACACATAAATACCATCATCTTGGGATGCACCCTCGCCCAATTTGCCAATATACATACCGGGACGTTGTCGGATGTGTTCAAACCACTGTAATGTTTTTATGTTATCTTCTGTGTATGTTACCATTTGCATAAATATAGAATAATATACAAAGATATATTTATTTTGTATGTTTTACAAGATTTTTTTCGAATTTTAATAACGATATATTGTTAATTTCTTTTTACTTTAGATTAAACAAGCATCTATTCTATCGCCACAATATGCCTTGCGTTTACATTGAGGACAATGTTTACCCATCCATACCTCATCGTATTGAGTAATGGCATTGTTTACTAATTTTATGTCATTGGTATATATTCCCGTTTCGAAATTTCGAGTGTATTTGCTTTTCATTCCTAATCCAGCTCCCGTTAAGTTGGCTGAGCCTATATAAACTGTCTGTAAATCAAAGATTATCATTTTGAAATGTACGCGTGGACACAGTACTCTTTCCAAACCTGCTATCAGGGCTGGATATTTGTCAAAATCTTTTCTGAAATTTCTCCCAGGTTCTTTGGCATGAATTAATCTCACATTTACTTTACGTTCTATTAGTTCGGATAAAATTTTCAAGAAAGGAATAGCTATGTTGTTTCGTTTCACATACATATCTTTTATATCTGCGGTACCTATCCATAAATTATGTTTCACATTTGCAACAGATTGAACAACTTCACTGTAATGCTGTTCATTGGCAATAAATCGTAACAAAGGAGATGACTTCATGCTGTGATTCTATCTGATTTTTCTTTCTATATCTTCTATTTTTCGAGATAAATTTTTTATTAAATCTTGTAAACTATTTATTTCTCTTTGTAGTTTTTCATTTGCTTTTTGCAGCCTTTCATTTTCTCTTTTTTGCTGATTTTCCATTCTCTTTAACTCTTCTACTCTTTTTTGTAAGCTTTCAATTTCTTTTCTTTGTTGCTCTTCCGTTTTACTGAGTCCCTCTACTTTTCTTTGTAAATTAGTTATGG
>JAAYRN010000027.1 GCA_012518765.1 Bacteroidales bacterium | reverse complement strand
CTTTTTTTTAAAACAAAAACTAACTCAAGAGCATGTAAATCAGATAGGTTATCTTCCTGAAGAGCGAGGTTTATATAGAAAAATGAAAGTGGGCGACCAAGCCGTTTACTTAGCTTGCTTGAAAGGAATCCCCAAAAAAGAGGCAGTACAACGTCTGAAATATTGGTTTGATAAATTTGAAATAGGTTCGTGGTGGAACCGTAAGGTTGAAGAATTATCAAAAGGAATGCAACAAAAATTACAATTCATTGTAACTGTTATACATGAACCCAAGTTTTTTATTTTCGATGAACCCTTTAGTGGATTTGACCCCATTAATGTCAACCTGTTGAAAAATGAAATATTAGAATTAAAAAAGAAAGGAGCTAGTATTATTTTTTCGACCCACAACATGGCATCGGTTGAAGAACTTTGTGATGATATAGTACTGATAGACAAAGCAAATAAGATATTAGACGGAGATATAAAAAGCATTAAAAATCAATTTAAAGAAAATCTTTTTCAAATACAATATACAACATCCTCCCCTATTGATTTAGCTTCTATTTTACCTTCATGCTACACAGTAAAATCCATTTCTACAATAGAAGACGTTTTTACAGCATTAATACAAGTCGAACAAAAAACAGCAAATGATTTATTATCAGCCCTAATTCCACACATTTACATTCAAAGTTTTCAAGAAATTTATCCCACTATGAATGAAATATTTATATCACAAGTCAGTAAAATAAACCAAAATACTAACTAATTTTCACCTTTCCAATCCATGAATAAAATTTTAATAATAATCAAACGTGAGTATATAGAGGCTGTTAAAAGGAAAACATTTATAATAATGACTATTTTAGGTCCTATCCTTATGTCATTATTGATTCTTACTCCTGTTTTACTTGACAAATTTGGCAAAGACAAAACTATTATAAGCGTTTTAGATGAATCTAAACTTTTTACAGACTTAGATAGCCCAAACGATAAAAGCATTCGCTACGTATATACCAAAAACTCTTTGGATGAATTAAAAAAAGATTTAATCAATAAAGAAATAGATGTGTTGCTATACATTCCTCAAAACATGACAGCCTTGGGTGGAATGGTTTATACCACCTCTTCCTTAGGAAGTGGTGTCATGTCGAATATTTTAGCATCAATGAAACGTAATTTATCTAATATCATACTTTTACATGAATTTAATATCAGCCAAGATTCTTTAGATGTATACATAAACAGCCAAACCAATAAAATCATGTTGGGACAAACATTTATAGATAAAAATGGTGAGGAGTCGCACAAAAATTCTACTTTGAAAGAAATACAGGTGATTATTGGTTTTATATTAGGAATTTTGATTTATATATTTATTTTCATGTATTGCTCCATGGTTTTACGTAATGTGTTGGAGGAGAAAACAAATCGTATTGTTGAAATTATAGTTTCTTCTGTCAAACCCATACAATTAATGATAGGTAAAATTATTGGAGTAGCTTTAATTGGTTTTACCCAACTTATGATATGGGTGCTGTCTTTGATAATAATATTGGGTATAGTTAAATTTAGTTTCCCCAATGTATTTACTCCTGAAACAAATAAAATAGCTGTTGCACAGGAAAATATGCCCGAAAGCTACTACCACTACATTCCTTCCGATAATAAAACGGTAGATGCCAACATAAACAATATAGTTGAAAATGATTTTATCACATCTTTAATGAGCATTAATTTTACTCAAATTATATTTTTCTTCTTATTTTTCTTTGTATGTGGCTATTTTTTATACGCCTCACTTTATGCAGCTATCGGAGGAGCGGTCGACAATGAAACCGACACACAGCAATTTATGTTACCATTAACGCTACCACTATTACTCACTTTTGTAGCAGCTCAATACATAGCCGAAAATCCAGATGGTGCTGTAGCTTTTTGGTTTTCGATTATACCTTTTACCTCCCCTATTGCTATGCTTATTCGTATTCCATTTGGAATAGAAGCCGTACAAACATGGGAAATTATTTTATCCTGTAGCTTGATGGTCATAGGTTGCATTGCTTCGGTATGGTTTGCTTCTAAGATTTACAGAACAGGAATTTTATTATATGGGAAAAAAATCACTTACAAAGAACTTTGGAAGTGGATAAGATATAAAAATTGGTAAAAACATTTTTTTTTCTCCTTATTAAAACAAATTAAACTACATTTGCATATCTGAAAATAACAAAAATATATACTAATTTTAAATTAAACAAAATGACAGAAAAAACAATAAAATTACTAAAGGACTCGCCCGTAATGCGATGGACAGCATTGCTATTATTATCATTTGCAATGTTTTGTGCATATATTTTTATGGATATACTATCTCCCATAAAAGATTTATTAGAAACAACTCGAGGCTGGGATTCTGATGCTTTTGGAACCTATGCAGGTTCTGAAACCTTCTTAAATGTATTTATATTCTTTCTGATAATAGCGGGTATTATTTTAGATAAAATGGGTGTACGTTTTACAGCTATTTTATCGGGTATAGTAATGCTTATAGGAGCAACCATCAATTGGTATGCTATTACAGAATCGTTTATGGGTTCAAATCTTGAGGTTTGGTTTAACAATAACTTAAATTACATTCCCATTTTCGATGAGTTAGGAGTTTCGCCTTTTTATAGAGGCATGCCCGCATCGGCTAAATTTTCAGCTGTAGGATTTATGATTTTTGGCTGCGGTGTCGAAATGGCAGGAATTACGGTTTCGCGTGGTATAGTTAAATGGTTTAGAGGTAAAGAAATGGCATTGGCAATGGGCTCTGAAATGGCTTTGGCTCGATTGGGAGTGGCTACATGTATGATTTTCTCTCCCGTATTTGCTAAAATGTTTGGAACAGTAGACGTTTCTCGTTCAGCTGCTTTTGGATTGATATTATTAATGATAGCATTGATAATGTTTATAGTATACTTCTTTATGGACAGAAAATTAGATACTCAAACCGGTGAAATAGAAGCAGCCGATGATCCTTTCAAGGTTCGCGATATTGGGAAAATTTTCTCAAGCTGGGGATTTTGGTTGGTTGCCTTGCTTTGCGTTTTATATTATTCGGCTATTTTTCCATTTCAAAAATACGCAGTCAACATGTTGCAATGCAATATATCTTTTGTTGAAGTAGATAAAAACTCCATTTGGGCGTCCAATACCATTACAATTATTCAATACGGAGTAATGCTAATTGTTGCTGCTACTGCTTTTATAAGTAATTTCAGTAAAAAAAGAATCAAACAATTCGCTCTACTTAGCGTATCTGTCTTATTTTTAGTAGCTTTTTGTTTTATGTCTTACAAGCGACAATCGGCAGAATCTATTTTTGCTGTATTTCCTTTATTAGCGGTAGGAATTACACCCATTATAGGAAAATATGTTGACAATAAAGGGAAAGCAGCATCCATGTTAATGATTGGTTCTATTCTACTTATTGTTTGTCATTTGACCTTTGCTTTTATTTTACCTTTGTTTAAAGGAAACGACATAGGAGGTATAATCTTAGCTTTTGTTACTATTTTAGTCTTAGGTGCTTCGTTTTCTTTAGTTCCTGCCTCCTTGTGGCCCAGTGTACCTAAATTAGTAGACAGCAAAGTAATAGGTTCTGCTTATGCCTTAATTTTTTGGATTCAAAACATTGGACTGTGGTTATTCCCTATGTTGATTGGAAAAATACTAAAAGCCTCTAATCCTCAAATTGAACAAGAGGTTTTGGCTGGAAGTATGACCTCAAGCGAAGCTGCTATTTCTTATGATTATACAAATCCACTGTTGATGTTGGCTTTACTTGGAGTTGCAGCTTTAATATTAGGATTTGTATTGAAAGCTATGGATAAGAAAAAAGGCTACGGTTTGGAGTTACCCAACATAAGTAGCTAATAACATATTGTAAACTTATAAAAAACGTTATCAATCAAAACGATAACGTTTTTTGTTTTGGTAAAAATGACTTTGTATAGTTAGTATTTTAAAATGATACACGTTTACATTTAACACACATAGTATGCGTTTAAATAAATTTGCAGTTATCGGTATGGGACAGTTTGGGACGGCTATTGCTTTGAATTTGATAAAAAAAGGTGCTGAAGTAATGGCTATTGATAGCAATTACGAAAAAATAGAAAGCATCAGCGATGAAGTTTCTTATGCTGTAACACTCAATGCTACCGATAGAAAAGCTTTGATTTCACAAGATATTACCTCTTTTGACACCGTGATTATTTCCATAGGCAATCCGTTAGAACAAAGACTTTTATGTGCTGCTTTACTTCTTGATTTGGGAGTAAAACACATTGTATGCCGTGCCAGTGGTCGTAACGAACGATTTATTTTAGAAAAAATGGGAGTTACTGATATTATTTCACCAGAACAAGAAGTGGGATTATCGGTAGCACGTAGGTTAATCAATCCCAACATAGTGTCCTATCTCGATTTGGCTGATGATTACAGCGTAATGGAAATTACCGTACCTAAACATATCTGCGGAATGACCTATTCTAAAGTAAATTTCAGAGATAAATATAAGTTAAGTTTAATTACAATCAAAAGAGATTATAACGAAGAAAATCTTGATTTGGGAACCAAAAACCAGCATGTTTTAGGTGTTCCCGATACCAAAACTGTCATTTTATCCAAAGATACCTTAGTCTTGTTTGGTAAAAACAAAGATATTGAAAAATTTGTAGAAATCAATAGTTAACAGTGAAATTATTTCATAGAATCAGAGAAAACATCAAGCTATTTGTTTGGGACTATATCGATATAGTTCAAAAGGTATTACGATATGCAAGTGTATTTGTTTCTTTTTTCACCGTAGGTGTTATTGCTTATTATTATGGATTTAAACAAACCGAAAATTCTACTTTTTTTTGTACTACAGTCATCATTTGTAGCCTCATTTTCTATGTAGTAAAGTACTTATTACTTATTTTATACACCAAACATTCCTTTGAATACATTAAGCAAAATAAATTTCAAGGAATATTGGTTTTATTAATTATTATTTGGTTTATCCTACTTCTTTTTTTCGACATCAAACTACATAATCATTTAGTTTTTGACTTTAAATTTATTGATATAGAAAATATTACAATTTTATTCATTCAGCTTTACTTTTTTGTAATGATGTTATTTGATTTTTCGAGTATAAGCTCAGTATTTAATAAATTCAAATTAGGTGCTGGTGGCTGGATGATTACCTTATTTATTATTCTCATATCTATAGGGGGTTTATTATTGATGCTTCCCGAAATGACAGTAGAAGGAATTGATTTTACAAGTGCTTTATTTACCTCAACCAGTGCCTGTTGTGTAACTGGACTAACAGTTATGGAAACAGCTACCGCTTTTACATTTAAAGGGCAGTTTATTATTATGTTACTCATGCAAATTGGGGGTATAAATATTGTGTTTTTTGCTACATATTTAGCTTCCTCTTATAGTGGGAATAGCCTACAATATCAATCTATTATGAAAGAAATGCTAAGTACTAATATTCATGGGACTAAATCGTTAGTAAAAGAAATATTCATATACACCTTAATTATTGAAACTATAGGTTTTATACTTATTTTTTTATATTACAATCACAATCAGCTTTATAGCGAATCGGTTTCACAAACTATATTTTTTTCTATTTTTCACACTATTTCTTCTT
>JAAYRN010000307.1 GCA_012518765.1 Bacteroidales bacterium | reverse complement strand
TTGGTACGAACAAAAAGCAGTTCTTGTGCTATTAGCACTCCTGTATCTCGGAGTTAAAAATATTCACTTAGGACCTACTCTACCCGGATTCCTATCGCCAAACGTAGCTAAAATATTAGTAGAAAGCTTTGGTATAGGTGGAATTACGACCGTAGAAGAAGATCTTAAAAAAATGATTGGATAAAAAAATCCAATTATCATGTTTATTAGAGGAGAGGATGCGATATGTGTCCTCTCTTTTTTTATATATATTAATGTTATCAGAGTGTATTTTGTATATAAAAAATGTATATCTTTGCGTTCTTAAAAAAATAATTTTAATTAAATCTTAACTAAAACATTATCAGAGACATGTTAAATCAGTACGAAACCGTTTTCATTATGACTCCCGTTTTATCTGAAGATCAGATGAAGGAAACGGTAAACAAATTTGAGAAAATTTTACTTGATAATGGCTGTGAGCTCATTCATCAAGAAAACTGGGGCATGCGCAAATTAGCCTACCCCATCGCCAAGAAATCATCGGGTTTTTATCAATTATTTGAATTTAAAGCCGAAGGTTCGTTTATCAAAGAATTAGAAATTCAGTTTAAACGAGACGAAAGAATTATTCGTTTTTTAACCGTAGCACTTGACAAACACGCTATTCAATACAGTGAAAGAAGACGTGAAAACAAGAGAAAAGCTGCAGAAGAAGAAAAAAAAGCAAGTATTAACGAATTAAACTAAAAGACTATGTCGAAACAAAATACAGATATTAGATACTTAACACCCATAGCGGTTGATGTTAAAAAGAAAAAATTTTGCCGCTTCAAAAAACATGGAATCAAATATATAGATTATAAAGACGGACAATATTTGCTTCGCTTTATTAATGATCAAGGTAAAATACTGCCACGTCGCTTGACTGGAACATCGCTAAAATACCAGAAAAAAATAGCTCAAGCTATTAAAAGAGCAAGACACATAGCTATATTACCTTATGTAGCAGATAATTTAAAAGAAAAATAGGAGGATAAATAAATGGAAATCATACTAATAGAAGATGTTACTAATTTAGGGTTTACAGACGAGATAGTGAATGTAAAAAACGGATACGCTCGCAACTATTTATTCCCTAATAAATTTGCTATCCCCGCTACCGAGTCGAATAAAAAAGTATTAGCTGAAAAACTAAAACAACGTAGCCATAAATTGGAAAAAATAAAAAACGATGCTATGAGTATAGCAGAACGTTTAACCGATTTAACTGTAAACATTGTAGTTAAAGCTACCGACGAAGGTGTGATTTACGGTTCAGTAACAAATATAGCCGTAGCTGAAGCATTGAAAGACCAATTTGATATTGAATTAGACCGTAAAAAAATAGTCGTTCAAGGTGAAAACATTAAAGAATTAGGTCAATACAAAGCTAATGTAGCATTACACAAAGACGTACGTGTTGAATTTAACTTGAATGTAATCAAAGAAGAAGTACAAGAATAAGATATTAAATTATATATCAATATGTTAAAGTCCTTTCTAAAACGAAAGGACTTTTTTATTTTATTTTCATGAGAGATTAACGTACATAGAAATAATTTTAGTAACTTTGTGAATCTAAATTATTGGTTTTTTTTACTAAAACAATGAGAATAAAAGTATATCATTTTATCAAAGCACATTTTACAGCCGTGTTTTTTTTTATATGCGGACTCTTGTCGGCACAAGATATACATTTCTCTCAATTTTGGATGAATCCCATAGCCATCAACCCTGCTACAGCAGGTTTTTTTGAGGGTGAAGCTCGCATAGGAATATACAACCGCTCACAGTGGTATACTGTAACTAAAGCCTACCAAACCAATGGATTATGGTTTGACTTACCTATAGTCAAACGTGCATCGCATCAAGATATATTCGGTTTTGGAATGACGTTTGACTACGATTGTGCTGGAAGTTCAAAATATACCACTTTGCAATCCAATGCCATGTTTTCTTACGCCCGCGCATTGAATCGCAAAAACAATAATTTTCTTATGATAGGTATTTCAGGAGGCGTAGCACATCGATCCATCAACTATCAATTTTTATCCTTCGATGAGCAATTTCAAGACAATATCTACCGTAGCGACAATCCTATAAGTGAAACTTTTCCTATCTCTTCATTTGTTTTTCCCGATTGTGGAGTTGGTGTCCAATGGTTTTACCACCCCCTTGAATCCTTTTATTATCAATTGGGAATAAGCACTTTCCATTTAAATAGACCTTATCAATCGCTACTGAAAGACAAAAGCATACGCATGCCTATTAAGTACAATATACAATTTACAACGGGCATTGGTGTTCACAGCGCCATGATGCTTATTCCCAGTATACTTTTTAGTCAGCAAGGAAAATACAATGAAATTATGTTGGGCTGTTTATATAGCTATGTGATTGGTATAGATAATAGTGGGGATTTACAAAAATTTGAATTAGGCTTTGACTACCGTTGGAAAGATGCCTTATACGTGGTGATAGGTTATGAGTTGAGGCGTTTACGATTTAATTTTAGCTACGACTTCAATCTATCTAAACTAAGCCCCGCCAGCGATGCACAAGGAGGCATAGAAGTAAGTATGTACTACGTATTTAAAAAGAAAAAAACATTTAAACGGCAAGATGTTCCTTGCCCTATTTGGTAATAAATAAAAAAATGAACAAATATTATATTTTAATTTTGTTTTTGCTACTTCCTTTTTTTTCTTTAGCTCAGAAAAACAATGAGTTATTGGACTGGGCTGCTACAGCTACCCAAGAAAAAGATTATCAAGCAGCTTGTTATTATTACCAAGAATATATTAAACAAAGTGATAGTTTAAAAACCTATGTTTATTCATTATATTCCAATGCTTTACGATTATCTTATCTGTATGTAGAAGCCGAAGAAATGTTTGAAAAAAGCATACGATTGGATAAAAAAAATGAATTTCCTGAAAATTATTTTTTATTGGCATTGACCAAAAAAAACTTAGCTAAGTATGAAGAAGCTATTGAGCTTTTAAAGAAATATAAAAACTTTCAACTAAAAGACAACTCCCTCTATGCTAAACGACTATCCATTGAAATGGAAGCCTGCCTAAAAGCTAAAGACATTATCAACGATACCTTAGCTGTATTTATAGAACAATTGGAAAGTAAAATAAATACCCCCTACTCCGAATTTAACGCTATACAACTCAGCGACACAGCTATTTACTATTCAGCTATACACCCCATTACCACCAATCACAATGTAAGGGTAATTGAAAACTTTTACCTTTCTATGATTTATATGTCTTATTTTGAAGTAAGTGGATTTTCAGCTCCCAAACCTATTTCAAAAAAAATAAATAACTCTAAATACCACAATGCCAATTTTTGTTTCAATAAAAACAAGGATAAATTATATTTCAGTCGCACCCAAAACCATAAAAAAACAAGTATTTGGGTCTCTGAATTAAAAAAACATAAATGGCAAACACCCAAGCAATTGCCTGCCCCTGTCAACGTCAAAGAATACAACAACACACAACCACACATCGTTCGTATTGACGAAGATACCGATATTTTATATTTTGTTTCCGACAGACTGGGAGGCATGGGAGAAATGGACATTTGGTATGTTATTATCCATAAAGGGCAATTTGGCGAAGCCATCAACTTAGGAAGCAATATAAACACTCCCGGTAACGAAATTACCCCTTTTTACTACCCTCCTACTCAGACCCTTTACTTTAGTTCCGATTGGCATCAGGGACTGGGAGGCTACGATATTTTTAAAGCCAAAGGAGCTATGAGTGCATGGCAAAATCCCGAAAATTTAGGCTTTCCATTCAATTCGCCAGCAAATGATATTTACTTTACAATCAACGAAGTAGATACCGACGGATATTTTAGCTCAAACCGAAAAGAAGCCTACAGCATCACAAATGCCACCTGCTGTAACGATATATTTTCATACGAATGGATAAAAAAAGAAAAAAAATACCAGATAGACACCATTTTTGCCAAAGACACCCTTTCTATTCCCTTTTTATTGACAGAAATTTTACCCATAAATCTGTACTTCCACAACGATGAACCCAATCCTAAAACCATGGATACAACTACTCAGAAAAACTACAAACAAACATTAGATGAGTATGTTGTACTACAAAATTTATATAGAAATGAATATGCCATGGGATTGGATGAAAGCGAAAAGGAAAAAGCCATTGCCCAAATTGACGATTTTTTTAATAGCTATGTATTGAAAGGATACGATTTATTGGAAAAATTCACATCCCTTCTTTTAAAAGACTTAGAAAATGGAAAATCGGTAAATATTACCGTAAGTGGATTTGCAAGCCCTTTATTTTCCGATGCTTACAATAGAAACCTTTCCCTACGCCGCATTGAAAGTTTAAGAAATTATTTGAAAGAATACCAACACGGAGTTTTTATTCCATACATGAATAAAAGCAATAAAAACCAATTACATATCATCAATGTTCCCAAAGGAAAAACCATGGCTAAGGAATACGTAAGCGACAATCCCAACGACAAACGAAACTCTATTTATAGCATGGCGGCAGCCTTAGAACGCCGAATACAAATCGTAGGTTATGAAGAAGATACACTATATAAAAATCATGAAATAGCTTTTGCCTATCCCGATACTGTTTTAAATTTTTATCCCACATCAGATATTACACACTATGTAAAATATATTCAAATTAAAAATTTAGACAAAGACACCGTAAAAATAGAAGGTATTTTTACCGACTCCAAACAAATAGAATTACAAACAGAAAACAACATACTTGCTCCCAACACAAGTACTTTTATTAAAATTAGTTTTACCGAAAGGGTTTTTCGTCATACATCCTCCCCCCTACTACATATACACTTGAAAACAAGCACTAAAACAAAAGAGTTAACCCTTAAATGTGTATTTAATAATTAACACATACCGATAAAACATTTTATATAATCCACAGCCAAACATACAGACAAACGAATTTGAAAAAAAAATCACAACATGGGATGTTATAGATGAAAAGAAATTTATTACTTATTAAATGTGAATAACTTCGATTGAACATTTTCGATAAATATAAAACAGTGTCTTCGTATTAATACTTGTCGGTAAAATTTAACTTTTATTATACCGATAATCGTTCCCCTATCTACTCCCCCCTTGCAGAATTGTAGATATTTTAGAATCATTATCATTTTTATAAAACAGGATAAAATCAACAAACCAAACCACTAAGGAACAACTATCTGCGTACCGTTAGTAGGGTTTGATAGTTGGTTAGCATCGGTGATAATACATTTTTTCCCACCGTTTTCAATAAAATGAATGGCTGCTCGGATTTTGGGAGCCATGGAGCCTTCGGTAAAATGTCCATCGGCTAAGTATTTTTTTGCTTCGGCTATAGTAATGGTATCCAAGGCTTTTTCGTTGGGTTTACGAAAGTTAATATAAACCTTAGGCACATCGGTTAGTATATAAAACTCATCGGCTTTAATTTGCGTAGCTAAGTTTGAAGAAGCTAAATCTTTGTCTATCACCGCTTCTATACCTTCTAATCTCTTTTCCTTATCTATATAAACCGGAATACCTCCCCCTCCTACTGTTATGACTATATTTCCTTTACAAGCCAGATTTTTAATTATTTCAGTATTTTTAACTTCTAAGGGTTTGGGCGATGCTACTACCCTTCTCCATCCTTTCCCCTTAGGGTCTAATGCAAAATGATAGTTTTGGTGTTTTTCTTTCACTGCATTCATTTCTTCCTCTGTGTAATAAGGTCCTACGGGTTTAGTAGGATGTTGAAAAGCCATATCATTTTCATCGACAATCACTTGCGTTACTAAGGTAAGTATATTTTTCTTTATACGATGTTTATTTAACACATTATTCAACTGTTGTTCAATCAAATAACCGATAAATCCTTGCGAATAAGCACCGCATACATCCATGGGCATTTGGGGTATGTTATATGTTTTTTCGCCAGCCTCTACTTGCAGTAAAATATTTCCTACTTGGGGACCATTTCCATGTCCAATTACTAAGTTATAATCCTGTTTGATAAGTGTTAATAAACTTTCACATGTTTTAAAAACGTTGATTTTCTGTTCGTTTACTGTTCCTACTTCGCCTGCTCTTAGAAGGGCGTTGCCTCCAAAAGCGACCACGGCTAATTTTTGCATTTCTTGTGTATTAATAAAATGGTTTTCGGACTGCAAAAGTAAGCGTTTTTACAAAATAAAATATCGTATTTTTGAAAAAAATGAAAAAACTAATGTGATGTGCTTTACTTTTTCAAAGGAAAACTAAGGGTAGAGCCAATATCGGGAGTACTTCGGATATGGATACTACTTCCATGTGCTTCAACTATGTGTTTTACAATGGCTAAACCCAAGCCAGAACCTCCCATTTCGCGTGAGCGGTCTTTGGATACCCTATAAAAACGTTCAAATAATCTGGGTATATGTTGGTTGTCTATTCCTATTCCGTTGTCGGTAATTTCTATCAAATAGTTTTCGCCCATATCAAAAAAGGTGATTTTTATCCTTTTTTCGTCTTTGTCGTTGTATTTCATGGCGTTATTAATAAGGTTAAAAAACACAATTTGAATGTGTTTTTTATCGGCATGAACCATGTAAGATTTTTCATAATCGGCTTTGATTTCGTAATGCACATTGTGTTGTTTGGATTGAATTTCCATCAAAGCCAAGGATTCCTGTAGTAGTTTATACAAGTCGAATTTTTCAATATTCAACTTTAATTCATTGGATTCTAACTTAGTTATTACCTCCAAATCTTCAACGATAGCAATCAGTCTATCAATATTTTTCGAGGCTTTGTGTAGGTATTTATAATTTATAGTTTCATCGGATAAACCGCCATCTAACAAAGTCAGCACATAGCCTTGTATGGATGTCAAGGGAGTTTTGAGCTCATGGGATACACTTGATAAAAAATCTTTTCTATATGCCTCTAATTTGCGTAAATGTTCCATTTCGTTGTCTTTTTTCTCTATGAACAACTGGGCATCTTTTTCGGCATCTTTTATGGAAAATTTATCTTTTTTCCATTCTTTTTTGGTGTCTTTGCTTATTTTAAAATCTAAAATAATCTTATAAATGAGCTTGATTTTGTTGTATAAAAACACATCAATCCAATAGTAAGTAGCTATAAAAACAGCAACAACAGCAAACAAAACACTCAAAACTAAACTTACAAACGATGTTAGTTTCAATAAATGAAAACACACATAAAACACTATTGGAAAAATGATAACAATAGCCATAGCATTAAAAAAAGCTATGGCTATGGCGTTAAAATCTTTCGTTTTTTTATATTTCGTTTTCATACGATATATATTATTCTAAAGGATGATTTTTTGCAAACATTTTCAAGCGTTCCTCTAATTCGGGAAACTGTTTTTTGTCGACCAAAGAAACACAGGCTCTCAATCCTTCCAATCGTTGACTTCCTGTGATTGCCAAGGAAATAGCGCTAATTCCGTAATATAATAATTCTTCAATCAATTCTTCACCTGTAAATCCAGGATAGCTAATGGTAAAATAAAATCCATCGGACAAGGGTTGATCTTCGTCTTTATCGTACACTATTTTAAAGCCATTGTCTATAAATAGTTTTTTCATCACACGTGCCTTGTCTCTGTAGTCGATTACACCTTCTACTAAGTTATAGGTTCCGTCATTGCAGGCTTTCAATATAGCTGCCATAGCGTATTGTGCTGAATGAGATGTTCCTGAACTTAAAGCATATACAGCTCCGTAAACCATGGCATGTCCTAAATTATCGGTACCAAAATAAGGTTTTAACTCGGGGTATGATTTTCCATAAAGAGTATCGGAAATAACCATTACGCCTAAGCGTTCGCCGGCATAACTAAAGGCTTTTGAGCTTGAGATAAACAAGATATAATTATCGGTATATTTGGCTACAGTGGCTTGGAAAGGAGCTTTGCCGGGTGCAGAAATATCTTTGCGGAAATCCATACCAAAATAAGCAAGGTCTTCAATTACAATCACATCGTATTTGTTGGCTAAATCGCCTATGATTTTTAATTCTTTTTCGGTAAAACAAATCCACGAGGGATTATTGGGATTGGAATAAATAATGGAATGAATATTTCCTTTTTTTAAATAGCTTTCCAACTTATCTTTTAATTGATCACTTCGGTAATCATACACATCAAAAGTTTCAAACTTTGCTCCTAAGATGCGATGTTGTTGTTTTTGAACTGGAAATCCAGGGTCGATAAATAAGGTTGTATCTTTTTCTTTATGAATACGTTGTAGGGTTAAGAAGGTAGCAAATCCAGCTTGCATAGAACCTACGGTAGGAATACACGCAGAGGATTTTACGTCAATATCCATAAAGTTTTTACAAAAGCGAGACATTTCATACTTCAACTCTGTAACTCCTTCTATATCTGGATAAAGAGCTGAAACTCCTTGATCCAAAGCTTTCTTTTGGGCATCGATTCCTATTTGTACCGAAGATAAACCCGGAATACCCATTTCCATACGAATGAATTGTTTTCCCGATGCTTCTTCAATTTGATTTATCAAACGTTTTACTTCTCGTATAGACGCTTTTCCAACGCTTGGTAAATTACTTTCTTCGATTTTCTTTTTTACAATGTCGTAAGCTATAGGGGTGTCTTTCATGATTTTATACTTTTTTTATATTAATATTTATGTTGATTCAAAAAATTAAAAATAAGCTGATGTGCAGTTGGTATAGATTCTTTCAACTCGTCATTGATTAGAATATAATCAAATTTTTTGGAAAAAGATAATTCATAAGCTGCTTTTTTTAAGCGTTTTTCCAAGGTTTCTTCGGTTTCGGTTCCCCTGCCACGCAATCGCTCTTCGAGAACTTCCATAGAAGGTGGCATAATAAAAACAGCCAAGGCTTTTTTGCCAAAAAAACGCTTCAGATTTAAACCACCCAGCACATCTACATCAAAAACTACATTTTTTTTTAAGGTATGCAAGCGGTCAATTTCTGATTTTAACGTACCGTAAAATTGATTTTCATACACTTCCTCCCATTCTAAAAAATCTTCATTGGCAATTCCTTGTTTAAAACGCTCGGGAGAAAAGAAATAATAATCTTTTCCTTCTTCTTCATTCTCACGCTGTTGACGACTGGTAGCCGATATAGAAAAAGCCAATTGAAGTTCGTCCGATTGAATCAACGTCTTCAATATGGTTGTTTTTCCAGAGCCAGAAGGAGCTGAAAAAATGATTATTTTTCCATCCATAGATTGTCGTGTAATTTATAATGCAAAAATAATAAAATAAAGCATAGCAATATACGGTTTTTCTTTTTTTATTATTAAGATAAAAATTATATCTTTGCATATTAATTTTACATTATTTATAATACACATACACACATGAAACAATTGTTAATTACAGGAGGAGCTGGTTTTATTGGTTCTCATTTGATACGATTATTGGTAAATAAATACCCTAATTATCACATATATAATCTTGATAAACTTACCTATGCGGGTAATCTTGAAAACTTAAAAGACATTGAAAATAAGCCTAATTACACCTTTATCAAAGGCGATATAGTAGACACTGATTTTATCAATGATTTGTTTGCTTCTCACAGTTTTAATGGAGTAATTCATTTAGCTGCCGAATCACACGTAGACAGGTCTATTGATTCTCCTTTGGAGTTTATTTATACAAACATTGTAGGCACAGCTAACTTGCTGAATGCTGCACGCACAGCATGGAAAGATGATATGGAAAATAGAAGGTTTTTTCATGTTTCTACCGATGAAGTATATGGTTCACTGGGTGATACAGGTGCTTTTACCGAGACTACACCCTACGACCCACACAGTCCTTATTCGGCATCCAAAGCCAGTTCCGACCATTTGGTAAGAGCTTATCACGATACATACGGACTTGATATAGTGATTTCGAACTGCTCAAATAATTACGGTTCACATCAGTTTCCCGAAAAACTTATTCCTCTATTTGTCAACAATATACTAAACAACAAGTCCCTACCCGTTTATGGAAAAGGAGTCAACGTAAGAGATTGGTTATACGTTGAAGATCATGCAAAAGCTATTGATTTAATTTATCATAAAGGGAAAAAAGGCGAAACCTATAACATTGGTGGTAATAATGAATGGAAAAATATTGATTTGATAGAAAAATTAATCGAAATTACCGATGAGTTATTGCAACGTCCTAAAGGACAATCGCGTCAACTTATTACCTTTGTAACCGACCGTGCTGGTCATGATTTGCGATACGCCATTGATGCTAATAAGGTAAAAAACGAACTTTCGTGGGAACCCGAAATTCATTTCGACGAAGGATTTCGTAAAACAGTACAATGGTATCTTGAAAATGAAGAGTGGTTGAAAAATGTAACTTCCGGTGATTATCAAAAATACTACGACAAAATGTATAATAATCGTTAATCAAAAACCTATTCAATGCGCTCCAAACTAATCATATTGTTTTATGTAATCATTACCCCCTACCTTGCTATTTCTCAAATAGAAACAGTTTTGGATACCACTTCAAATCAGCTTGTTAATGAAGAAGATATTACAATTTTATTGGATAGTATTGACTGCCCTGAAGCCCTACCCGCTTCGCATTTTTATACAGATGCATGGAAAAACGAACATACCATTTCGGCTCATATTTTCAAAAAAGACACTATCTATGTGTTGCCCTTAGAAAATGAAAACACAGGAAAATTTGTATTTCCTTGTAGCGGACACGTTATTTCCAAATACGGCTATAGAGGGAAAAGAATGCACACCGGCATAGACATGAAACAAAAACATGGCGATAGCATCGTAGCGGCTTGGGGCGGTGTGGTTAGAATGGCACGCATGGGATATTACGGATATGGAGGTATTGTGGTCATTCGGCACGACAACGGATTGGAAACCGTTTACGCTCATTTGTCGCGTGTTTCGGTGAGAAGCAATCAAAAAGTTGAAGCTGGCGAGCTTATTGGAAGAGCAGGTAGAACCGGAAGAGCCTCCACCGAACACCTGCATTTTGAAACACGTTTTTTATACAATCATTTCAATCCTTCTACTATTATAGATTTTGATAATCAAATGCTTATAACCGACACTTTAATTGTTAGTAAAGATAATTTTCAATCTGTAGAAGCCTACAGAAAAAAAGAAGGTAACACAAAAGATATAATCAATACCGATTCGGTATATACAGCTGTTCCTCAATACGCAAACGACAGTTTAGCTACAGACAGCGACATAGAGACTCCTCCCAAAGATCCCATTGAACCTCAAACTATTTATACCCCACAATACCATATTATCAAAAAAGGAGACACCTTGTATGGATTGACAAAAAAGTACCATACAAGTATAAAAAGACTGTGTGAAATAAATAATATATCGGAAAATGACACCCTACACATAGGACAAAAAATAAAATTAAGATAAAATAATGCTAAAAAAAACTATAACTACCCTACTTACATGGATTGTAATTTCTACATCTGCACAAGTCCATGATTATGGATTTATAAAAAGTAATACCATACCCGTGTTTCATAACAATTCTGCTTTGCTTCATCCTTGGGCTGGAGGAATGAACAATATACAATTTGCCGAAATGGATCTTGATTTTGACGGAGTTAAAGATATAGTAGCTTTTGAAGTACACGGAAGAAGAATACTGCCTTTTTTAAATAAATCCAAATCGGCAAATGAAATAAACTACGTATACAGTCCCGAATACGCACATTTATTCCCCGATGATATTCATGGTTTTTTTCAATTAATCGATTTTAACAACGATGGGAAAGAAGACATTTTTACTTACGGTATTGCTGGAATCAAAGTTTATAAAAATGTGAGCGACACTGAACTTAAATTTGTAGAATTTACCGATCAAGTAACTTCCATTTACTATGAAAATTACATCAACCTATTTTGCACCGAAGGTGATTATATTGTTATCAAAGATATGGACGGAGACGGCGATTTAGATATTTTAGCCTTTTGGGCTTTAGGCAAATACGTTGATTTTCATAAAAATATGTCTGTAGAAAAATATGGAAACACCGAACATTTGGATTTTAAATTGGTAGAACGATGCTGGGGATATTTTTCCGAAAGTGAAGAAGGTAACACTATCACACTCAACGATTATTGCGACAATATAAAACAACCCTACTCCAAACAGCACCGACATACAGGCTCCACCATGCTGATGTTAGACGAAAATGGTTCGGGACTTTATGACATGCTTTTGGGCGATATGGATTATCCCAATTTATTTTTACTCAGAAACGGAGGAA
>JAAYRN010000306.1 GCA_012518765.1 Bacteroidales bacterium | reverse complement strand
ATCAAAACAAGCTACATACAAAATAGCGTCTTCCATACCAAAAAACTTGGCTATTTTTTCTTCCAACTGTTTGTGTAAGTCCGAAGTTCCACAAATAAAACGAACCGAAGCCATTCCATAGGCTCTTTCTTCCAAGGTTTTAATGGCAGCGTTGACCAATTCGGGGCTATTGGCTAAGCCTAAATAATTGTTTGCACAAAAGTTTAATACTTCTTTGCCTGTATTTACTTTTATTTTTGCGTATTGTGGAGAAACCAACACTCTTTCGTTTTTATACGTTCCTGCGTCTTTAATTTCTTGAATTTGTGATTTTAAATGTTGTTGAAATTTACTATACATAGTGGATATAATTTTAAAATAAACTATTGAAATAATTAATTGCAAAAATACATAAAATTGCAACAAATGCCAATAAAAAGTTTAGTTTTTCCAACTAAATCTAAGGTTAAAGAAAGAAAAATATCTTATTTTTTGATAAATCGCTTGCTACTTATTACACCACCGTTTTTTATATAGTTTAATAAATAAGAACCAGCTGCATAATCAGAAATATTGATAATTAAAGACTTATCATTGATTTTATAACGATTAATTTCTCTTCCCATATAATCGTATATGACTATGTTTCCCTTGAGGGGTTCCTTAGCTTGAATACTTAAATGTGAATGGACAGGATTGGGCAATAAATCAATTTTCATTTCCGACATCAATCGTTCTTGAATACCTTGTTCGTAATCAAACACCACATCATCGATATATAAAGTGCTATTATCTTGACCTTTGCACTCCATTAAGGTTTCTATACTGCTAAAATCATAACCCGCACTTGCTGCAAAAATTACCACAAGCGAATCGGGAGTATCGTTCGATGTGTAAGTAATGGGCACCGAAAACTCAGACCATGCATTTACATCGTTATAAATCAACATTTTGCCCTCTCCTACCTTGTTTCCATTTTTCTTTAAAAACACTTCGATTGCTGCCGAATCTCCCTTGACGGCACTGTATTTATACCATCCTTTCAAGTAAGTGGGACGATGTGTAAAAGGTTGACCCAAAATACAATTAAGGTCTATAAAATCAATGGACAAGGTTCCTGCAGCTCCGGGTAAAAACAAATCTTCGCCAAAAGTCATGGTTTTAGATACTAATTTGAGGGAATAATTACCGTCTATGGCATCTTCGTCTCTAAAGGCTGTTAAAGGAGCATCGCCTTGATCACCACTTAGTTCATGTAGTTGATTGAGTGTAAATAGAAAATAACTATCTTTAAAATCCCAATAATCTTGTTTGCCAGCCGTGGGATTTTTAAAAAACTCCCAACAGTTTTCAAAACTACCATCCGAAAAGGTTTGTGCATTTGTTGACAGTGAAATACATGTCGTTAAAGCAAGTAATAATGTTATTTTTCTCATATTATTTTGTGTTTAAATTTTATTTTTCTTTGCAAAAAAGGGTTCTCCTTCTGTAAATTTATATACTAACTGTAAAGTTGTCATGCGTGTAGGTTCAGGACACATGGGACGTAGGGAATATTCGGTGTTGAATAAATTATTTATAATTAGGGCTAATTTTATATTTGTATACTCAACACCCATGCGTAAACCAAAAACCCAAGTTCCTTTGTTGTGAGTTAACCTATACTCTTCCAATCCATCGAAAGGAAAAGGAGCATTTGAGTTTTTTACATTTCTGGGTGCAATGGATGAATACCTGTCTAATTCATAGAAAAATTTATCGACATTTTTCATTAAACTAAAGTACTGTGCTGATAATCCAAGCGTTATTAAATTAAAGAACTTGAAATCTAAATCTGTTTTTAGTATGTGTTCTATTCTGTATTTCATGATATACCCTGTGGTGTCGCTGGAGGTATTTATGTAATTATAGGCTTTGGTAGCTGTTGTAGTAAACACAAAACCAGTATCTAATACTTTTGGATTGGTGTATGCATAATTAAATAATAACGTATAAGTTACGTGATCACCCATTTTTCCTTCTCCACCAATACTTAAATCAACCCCAACTATGCGTGCAGGTCCTGTATTGAAAAACTTAAATCCATAGCGTTTGAGTGGAATTAATTCCTGCTCACGAGTCAACCAAGGACCTAAGAAAAATTCCACGTAATTGTCATAGCGTTGATAATAGCCAGCAACATCTATAAAGCCTTTAAAATTATAGAGTTTAAACATTTGCTGTACGCCTAATTCTACATTCCAACTTGTTTCTGATTTTAAATCGGGATTGGGATAAAATCCGTAATTTCCTACTTTGGTAGTCAAATAACGCTCTCCAATACTTGGAAAACGATAGCCCATGCCAAAAGATGAGCGTATAAAAGTAAAGGTTTTTACGATATTATAATTTAAACCCGCTCTGAAAACAGGTTTTGCTTCTACGTAATTTCCTGTTAATGAATCTTTTGTTATATAACCAAATTGCTCGAAAATTTGATAGTATTCATAGCGTCCACCTCCTAATAGAATAAGATTTTTCTTGCGTAAAAAACGTTTTTCCAACTGAGTATAAACGGCTGCATTGGCTGAATATTTAGGTTTTAATATAGTATTGGTATCTCTTATGCCTGCAAATACATTTCCAATGGAACGTGCAAACTGCCCTACTGCTCCCGAATGTAACTGTAAATCGCCTACATTTTTAAAGGTTTTTGAATATTGATATTCAAAATAATACATTTCTGATTTACTATCTTGATTGTTGGTAGCCTTGTTGTCGCTATACATGATGCGCGATTTGAATGAGTGAGAGGAGCTTTTTTTAGAAAAATATTTAACGTAAGGGTCTAAAAAAAACATGAGGTTATCGGTTTCTGTTAATCCGCCCGGAAAAGCACGATACATGCCGCTATCGGCATTGAGCCAAAAATGTGTCATGGTGTTTTGTGCATACAATAAATTACCATTTAATCCTGCAAATAAACCTTCGGTTTTAAAACGATAACGCGTTCCAAAATTAAAACGTAAACGTTCTTCTTTTACGATTTTTTTGTAGGCATCTGGATTTTTTAAGGTAGAATCAATAGAAAGTTCTTGACCTGTAAATCCGTCATCGTGAGCATATTCAGCACTAAGAACCAAATCGAATCTTTTTATTTTTCGAGAATGAGAAACATTGGCACCGTAGGTTAAAGGTGTGCTTCCTTTGGGCCAACTGCAACGGTAATCGAGCGAAGGTCGGCTGTAAAAACCATTGTATAAAATAAGTTTAGTTTGAGGTTTTCCTTTGGGATAAGCGGTGCGTACATTAATGGCTCCTGTAATAGCCGAAGAACCATATAATACAGATGCTGCACCTTTTAGCACTTCTATTTGTTCTATATTTTCCATAGGAATAAGATTCCAAGCAGGTCGCCCTGCATCGACACGCATAACGGGCATTTCGTCCATCATAATCATCACACGGCTTCCCATTCCAGAACTAAACCCACTTCCTCCTCTCATTTGAGGTTCATTGTCAACAACTATCAACCCTCCTACTTGTCCAAAAGCATTATCTAAACTTGTTATGTTGTGCTCTTCTATTTTTCGTTGTGGCACATAAGCCACCGATGATGTCGATTCATCTTTTTTAACTTCATAACGTTGTTGGGTAATTTTCACTTCGTTTAACAAAGAAGATTCATGCTGTAAATAAATATTTAAAGTAATGACTTTAGAGCCTGTAAATGTTATTTTTTTGGTTTGAGTTTGATAGCCTACGTATAAAAACCTTACATCACATTCTTTCGATTGTAGTTCAATGTAATACTCCCCTTTATCGTTAGAGGCTGTTCCTTTATTACTCTCACACTCAGGAATAATATGTGCCATAGGTAAGGTTAATTCTTTTTCTTCGGCATCGTAAATAATCCCTCTCAATATGTAAGGTTGGGCTTTGAGTGAAAAAGAAACAAAAAACAATACTACAAGCAAGAACAAGCTGCTTGTAGTATGTACTGTATTGGAATATGATATCATATTGTTTTTAATAGCTATCAATTGTCAAATGTCTTTTTTATTTTGTTAAAAACAAATATTAGCGTTTAATATTTTATGATTTTTACATTGGATGAGGTTTGGTCATTTTGAATTATCTTCACAATATACATTCCGTTAGGTAATTCTTTTATATCTATATGTGTTATAGATTGATTTACCTTCGATTGCTTAATCAGTTTACCAAATACATCATACAACTGAATCAAATTTATATGCTTATTGTCACCTTTATTTTCCACACTCACAAGATCGTGGGCTGGATTTGGATACACTAAAAATTGACAATTTTCTTGTGTTTCGTAAATGGAGTTACTTATCACAAAATTCACCCGATAAGTACGAACCGTTTCTCCATCCTCGGCGACAACATCAATGACAGTTTGCCCCGGTATTGTGGTTGTTGGTGTTATGGTAGCTGTAGCGTTTTTGTCTTGTTTTTCGACAGTAACGGTAGGAATACCTTGATAACCAAATGGCAACTCATATTTATAGTTGTTAATTTCTGGATTGAAAGTAGCAATAGGTGTATTATCTACCTTGATCCAAGCCAAGCGAGCATCGTTGTTTAAAGCTATGCGAAATACCAATCCATAAGTAGTTGTATTTACTCCATTTACAGCTGTAACTTTCACCCACACTGTATCTTGAAGACTATGTGCTTGTGTAATTTCAACATGAGCACGTGCATCTTCTGCTTCCGCATATATTACAGGTACTGTGGTAGTTCCGTAAGGTAATTCGTGTTTGTAGAATAAAATATTTTTATCAAAGTCATTTATCAAGGTATCATCCACATACATAGCTGCAAGGTATGCATTGTCTCCTGCTTCTGTTGAAAAATAAATTTGATAAATCTTACTTACAGTGGTATCACCCGCTTTTACTATCACATGGGCTACATCGGGATAAGTTGTTATTTGTGTAACACTTACAGAGGCGTCTGGCTCCATAGCTACAGCCCCTACTGTGGGCAAATCTGTTGTACCATAAGGATATTCTACGTAATAAATTAATGTATCGGGATGAAATCCATGTACACTTACATTATCAATGGTTAAATCGGATAATTTGGCATTGGTAGACAAAATTACCTCAAACACAACCTTATAGGTTTTAAGATTTAACTCATCCCAGCCTTTGACGATGAGTTCAATTTCTCCGTTAGGCGATAAAGCGGGAATCGTATCTACATAACAGCGGTTATCAACCAAGGTATAGTGCAGTGTGGGAATACTTTTTGTTCCAATAGGAAGTTGTACATAATAAACCGTATCGGCAGGATGAAAGGTTGATATGGATATGGTTTGAGTATCTAAACAATAAGATAGAGATTGTAAATCAACTTGCGAACCTTGTTCAAACTGAACGGTATAGGTGCGTGAATGCAATCCATCTTCCGAAACCACTCTGATTTGTGCCAAACCAAAATACGAGGCAGCTTGCGTGATATTGATGGTAGATAAATTCCAAGATGCTACAGCGTTTATCGTAGGTATTTGTGTGGTAGCCCAAGGTAAAATCACGGTGTAATGTAAGCTATCTTTGTAAAAATCAGCTATGCTGTTGCCATTTACAAACAACGTATCTAAATAGGTATTGTTAGACGGAATGCGTTTAAATACAATTTCATATACATTGCTATCTATTAAATTTTCCGCTACCACTTTCAATATAGCCGTATCATTAACATGTAAAGGCATACGCATGATTTGAACACTTGCCCTTGCATCTGTTTTTACATATATAAATGTATGAGGTATGTGCGTGGTTTCTACTTTTAAATGAACCGTATATGAAAATACATTAGAATTAAATTCTCTCAACGATGAATCTTTATTATCCAACTGATAACCCATACTATTTAAAGTTGCAACGGGAGATAGTTGTCGGGTAAAATGCACTATATACGTGCGTTCGTATAAACTATCCTCTGCTGTAACCGAGATAACAGCCGAATCATTTACGGTAGTAGCCTGACTGATAAGTATAGACGCAGCCGCCGACTGGGTCATTGCACCCACAACGGGGGGTGTCAAACTATCGTAGTGCAAATAAACGTGATAATAAACTGTATCGGCATGGAAACTCGTTATATTATTAGCATTTAAACTAATAGACTTTAAAGCAGCATTGGTAGATATTTCGACATCAAAAAACACATAATATATTTTTTGAACCGAATCATTTGCCGATTTAACAATAATAATTCCAGTGTCCTTAGGCGATGTGGGTTGCTGAATCATAACCGTAGAACCTGATACCGCTTTTTGCCACGTAAGCAATGGAATATCTGTAGTTTGCGATGGCAACAACACATGATAGT
>JAAYRN010000305.1 GCA_012518765.1 Bacteroidales bacterium | reverse complement strand
CATTTGAAGAAATTTCCCAAGCCGATGCCCCTTTAAAAGGGAAATGGCATGCCGATTTTTTTAAAAACGACCATCCCATTGTGTTGGAATTGGGGTGTGGCAGGGGAGAATATGCTATTGAATTAGCTAAACGCTATGAAAATAAGAATTTTATAGGCGTAGATAAAAAAGGTTCCAGGATGTGGAAAGGATGTAAATATTCGGTTGAAAACAATATGAAAAATGTTGCTTTTATACGTACTCAAATACAATTTTTATCTCATTTTTTTGACGAAAACGAAGTGAGTGAAATTTGGCTTACTTTTCCTGATCCTCAGCCTAAACGCTCAAAGATAACTAAGCGTTTGACATCATCGTTTTATTTGGATATTTACAATAGAATATTACAACCTGCTGGGTATATACATCTTAAAACAGACAATAAACAATTGTTTGATTTTACATTGGAAGAAATAGAAAAATTAAATTATTCTTTGTTGGAAAAAATAGAAGATATTTATGCGTCCCCTATAGATGATTCAGATATAGGCATACAAACCTATTATGAGAAAAAATGGTTATCCGAAGGGTTAACTATTTATTATTTGAAATTTATTATCAATCCATAATGGAAAGTATTAGAAAAATATACCGCATAGGGCATGGTCCTTCCAGTAGCCATACAATGGCTCCCAAAGCTGCAGCTCAAAGATTTAAAGAAAAAAATCCCGCTATACATAATTTTCAAATAACATTGTATGGGAGTTTGGCTGCTACAGGAGAAGGTCATCTTACCGATAAAGCCATCATAGATACTTTGTCGCCAGCAAAGGTTAAAATTATATGGAAACCCGAAGAATTTTTACCTTTTCACAACAACGCTATGATGTTTGAAGCTATAGATAACCAGAATAATGTAGTCGATTCTTGGACTATTTATAGCGTAGGAGGAGGTAAATTAGCCGATGAAAATACCAAAGAAACGGAAGTTGAAATTTATCCCCACGACAATATAAGCGAAATATTAGATTATATAGAAACCAACGGTTTGACTTATTGGGAATATGTTAATCAACATGAAGATTCGGATATATTGGATTACTTACATCGGGTGTGGATAAAAATGCAAGAGGCTATCGAAAGAGGAATTCAAACCGAGGGTGTATTGCCCGGTGGTTTGTGTTTGCGTCGAAAAGCGGCTTCTTATTATGTCAAAGCCTTGAGTTACAAACCGTCTTTGCAAGGACGTAGCTTGGTTATTGCTTATGCTTTGGCTACAGCGGAAGAAAACGCTGCGGGTGGCGAAATTGTTACTGCACCTACTTGTGGTTCTTCGGGCGTATTGCCTGCGGTTTTGTTTCACTTAAAACGAAATCATAATTTTAACGATAAAAGTATTATTCGGGCGTTGGCATCGGCTGCATTATTTGGTAATGTGGTAAAAACAAAGGCATCTATTTCGGGTGCAGAAGTGGGTTGTCAGGGCGAAATAGGAACGGCTTGTTCTATGGCTGCGGTAGCTGCTACTCAGTTATTTGGAGGAAGTCCACAGCAAATAGAGTATGCTGCCGAAATGGCGTTAGAGCATCATTTGGGTTTAACGTGCGACCCTATTTGTGGTTTGGTACAAATACCTTGTATCGAACGAACCGCTTTTGCTGCTTTGCGTGCATTGGATGCAAATATGTTTGCCATGTTATCCGATGGAAAACATATTGTGAGTTTTGATAAAGTTGTGAAAACTATGAATCTTACAGGTAAAGATTTACCGAGTTTGTACAAAGAAACTGCAATGGGAGGATTGGCATTATTGAAAAATATACCTCCAAAGAAGCAATGATAAAGAATCAATAAATTTTAATTGACATTTTCTATACAATAGAATGTCATTTTTTTTATTCTATTACTTTAAATTCGGTACGTCTGTTTTTTTGTCTACCTTCTTCGGTTGTATTAGGAGCAATAGGCTTATCGAAACCATAACCAACAGCTATCAATCGTTCGTTTTTGATTCCTTTTTTTATTAGATAATTGACAACACTATTGGCTCTTTCTTGAGATAATTTTTTGTTGTAAGCAGCAGAACCAACATTGTCCGTATGTCCTGATATTTCGACTTTTATATCAGGATTATCAACTAATAGTTTATATACATTATCTAATTCTGACATAGACTCGGGGAGTAGAGTCGCTTTGTTAAATTCAAAGAAAATATTGTTAAGTACGATTTCTTTTCCTACTTGTATTTTTATAAGTTCAAGGGTTTGTTCAATTTCTTGATAGCTTGCTGTATCGGGGAGGTCGAAGTTTTGAGAAAAGAACAAATAGCCTACTTTATTTATATTTACGCTGTAATTTTTTCCCGAGGGTAGCGAAAGCAAAAACCTACCTGTTTCTTCATTTGTTTCAAAAGTAGCCAGTAATTCATTCTCTTTTAAATCGTATAAGTCGACTATAGCATGCAGGGGTTTTTTGGTATCTTCGTCTATTACAGTACCTTTTAGTAGTGTCAGTTTGGGTGCTTCTACTTCAATAGATTTTATAGATTTGTTATCAAGAAAAGGTTTGATGGCGTTTGCCAATAGGTTATCTTCTGTTTTATAGTCAAATCGTTTTTCGGGTCCTAAAAAAGTAATCATATAAATATCTCTACCGCCAAATCCTCCAGCTTGGTCGGAGGCGTAGTATCCTTGTTTTCCATCTGTACTCATTACAAAATAAACGTCATCGCCCGGTGTGTTGACAGGATAGCCCAAGTTAACGGGTTTAGACCATTTTCCGTTTTCAAGTTTGGAATAATAAATATCAAATCCACCCATTCCTTCGTGTCCTTTGGAACTGAAATAAATGGTTTTTCCATCGGGGTGAGCAAATACACTTCTTTCGTCTTCTCTGGTATTGATTACATTTCCTAAGTTGCTTACTTTCGATTTATCCCATTTTCCCCTTCTATTTTTGCTTACGGTATAAATGTCGTGTTTGCCTATGCTATTGGATCGGTCTGAACAAAAATAAATGGTGTTTTGGTCAAAAGAATAGGAAGCGGATGTTTCGTGTGAACTTTCTTCGTTGATAGCTTTTATGGATTTGGGTTTTGTAAATTTATTCCCTTTTTTAAAGGCTTCAAAGAGGTCTCCGTTGTTATCGTTTCTGTAAATGATAATTTTTTGCCCATCGTTAGATATTCCTTGTACGGCATCGTGTGTCTTTGTACATAGTTCTTCAACTAAAACAGCTTGTTGCCACTGTCCGTTTTCATCTTTGGTGGACATGTATATGTTTTCGTAGTATTTACCGTCTGGGGCGTAGTCTATGTTTTTTCCTCCTCGGCGTGATGTAAAGTACAAGGTGTTTCCGTCAGCCGTTAACACGGGATTGTATTCATCGGCATCGCTATTTATCTTGCTACCTAAGTTGTCGATAAAGCATCTGATTTCATTTTCTATCATTTTTTTTCCAAGGTAACATTCATTGATATGTACATTGGATTTTGTTTTCATAGAGGGACCACTATGTTCATAATAATAAATGGCTGTATCGAAACTATAAAAATACTGATACATAGTGCCTATGTGAAAATTAATAGCAGGGTTGTAGTTTGAGTCTAACGAAAATGCTTTTTTTAAATAAAGAAAACCCTCTTCTTTGTTATCAAAGTTGTTGTAGCATAGAAATATTTTGTAGTTTAAACCTGCGTTATTAGGGTTAAATTCGTAGGCTTTTTGGTAGTGCTGGAGTGCCGCCCTATAGTCAAGGTTTTTGTTATAATATTTGTCTCCTTTTTTTATGTTTGACAATGCTGTTCTTAATTCTTTTTTATTATCGGGGAATGCTATTCTTGAAAACTCTACGTTTTGTGGAAAAGCATAGAAAATTATGCTTATAAAGAAAACAGAAAACCATATTTTTTTCATATTTATATGTATTTTAATGTTATTTACTTGTATATATATTTAGTTTTCACACTGGTTTTTAATGTATTTTTTTGCTTCTTCTATACCGAGTTCGGCTGCTTTTTGCCAGTCTTGACAGGCTCCTTCGTTGTCTCTTATCATTTCTTTGGTATTGCCTCTGTGTAAATAAGTTGAGGCATCGGAAGGATTGATAGTTAATATATAATCAAAATCTTCAATGGCTTCTTTGTATTTTTTGATTTTATAATATGCTATTCCTCTGTTGCTTATGGAGGCATAATAGTCTTTGTTTTTTTCTAAGCAAAGATTAAAGTCGTGGATAGCTCCTGTGTAATCTTTGATTCCTAATTTAGCCATTCCACGATTATTTATGGCTAAATAGTAGTTATAATCTAAAACGATAGCCGATGTATAGTCGTCTATGGCTTCGTCAAATTTTTCCATTTTTACTTTTAAGCTCCCGCGGTTGTTATAATAGATGGCTTTTTTATTTAAAACGATGGCTTTGTCGTAATCGTTTAAGGCGTCTTCGTATTTTTCGAGTAAGCGATAGGTGCTTCCTCTATCATTATAAACATCAGAGTTTTCGGAGTTTATTTCAATTGCTTTTGAAAAATGATGAATGGCTTCGTCGTAGTAGCTTTTTTCAAAATTAATGACACCTTTTAAGTAATGTGCTTGACAGAAATTAGGATTGTGGTCGGTACATGATTTTAGAAACATCAAGGCGGAGTCTGGTTTGTTTTCTTCGTTGTAAATTTGTGCTATAATATAAAAAGCTGTGTCTTTGATAGTACTCAATTCAATATATTTTAGAAAAGATTGAATGGAAATTTGTTTTTTATTCATTTCTCTGTGAATGACTCCAAGCAGGAAGTGGGGTGCGGGGAGTGTATCGTTTTCTTTGATTGAAAGTTGGAGTCGTTCTATGGCTTCTGAAAAGTTTTTTTCATTATAGCTTTTTACGGCATCGTTGTACAGATATTCTGCATTATTTTGGTCGGATTTGATGACGATTACTTTGTCTTTTTTTTGCCCTATGGCTGATAACAGACTTACTATAAAAAGAGCGATAAGTATTGATTTTCTTTTCATTTTCTGATGTATATTGAATTAATATATTTATTTTATTTCAAATGTAGATGCACGAAAAATATGTGTGCAAATTACGTTGCAAAAATACTATAATTTTTTATTTTTTTTTAGTTTGATTCTTAAAATAGTCTCTTTATTTGGAATGGATGTTTTTACATCTATGCTTCCTTTGTGGTAGTTTTTTATAATTCGTTGAGTTAGAGTTAGTCCTAATCCCCATCCTCTGTTTTTAGTTGTGAATCCGGGTTTAAATATATTTTTTTGATTTTTGGTATTTATCCCTTTTCCACTATCTATTACATCAATTAGGACGTGTTTTTTTTCTTCAATTAGCAAAATTGTAATAACACCTTCACCGTTCATTGCATCGACTGCATTTTTACATAAATTTTCTATAACCCATTCAAACAGATATTTGTTAATGTGTATATAGATAGGTTTTTTGGGGAATTTCAAATCAAAAGTAATCTTGTCGGGTGTTCTGTTTTTAAAGTATTCGATAAAATCACATATAACTTCTTGTATGTTTTCATCGGATAGATTAGGTGTTGATCCTATTTTTGAAAATCTTTGGGTAATTACTTCTAATCTGGTTATGTCTTTTTCTATTTCATTTATAATTTCTGGATTTACATTTTCGGAGCGTAAAATTTCAGCCCATGCCATAAGAGAGGATAGGGGAGTGCCTAATTGGTGTGCTGTTTCTTTTGACATACCCACCCATACTTTATTTTGCTCCGAGTGCCAAGCAAAGCTAAATAAAATATAAGCTACAATAAAAAATATAACAACTAATATGATTTGAATAATAGGAAAATAGCGTAGTCTTTTAAGCAAATAAGATTCTTGATAAAATACAAATCCCTCATGTTCTGCACTTAAAGATATTTTTATCGGTTTTTTTTCTGATTCCATCGTCTTTATTGTTTCCGACCAAAGCAATGGAGTGGTAAGTAGCGAGGTGTCTATATTGCCAAAAGCTATTACTTTGGTTTTGCTTGAGTCGGTAACTATGACTGGAACGTTGGATGAGTTTTCGACTATTTCGGTCAAAAAACTTACTAATAAATCGTTGAATACATCACGAAGTTGTGTGTAAATATGTGATTCTTTGTAGTATAAATAAATGTAAAAATCCTTATAGTAGTTTATACGTATGGTGTCATAGTTTTCTTCTTGTAATACTTTCTTTAGCTTTTGAGGTGTATTGATGCTTGCTAAATAGCTTTTGTCTAAATTTTTAGTTGCAGATATATTTCCATCCTTATCGGCTAAAATATAAGGTATGGTTTGTTCTTTGGAAATCAGTTCAGTATAAAAAGAAATATCTTCATAGGGCGTTGCTGTATTGATGCGTTCAAATGCTTTAGCCATTACTTTGGCTTTGTTTTGTTCTTCTATTTGGATTTTTTCAAAAAACTCATTGGTGTATTTCACTAAACTGGCTTTGCGTTGTATAGCGTTTGCCCATATTTTTATTTTATTTCTTTCATCTTGAGCTATATTGTCAATTAAAATATTTGAATACCATATAGTTAGTGTAAATACAATTAAAGCTACTGCAAAAAAAATCCATTTCCATTTAGCATACGAAGTGTTCAAACCTATGTGTTTTTTATGTTAAAATAATACATTTATTTTGCAAAGATATATTTTATTTAAATGCTCGGGGCATTGTTTTTTGATAAAACCAAAAAGAGCATGGATTTTCCATGCTCTTTTAAATAGAAGTTATTTGTTTTTTATTCTTTTATTAGTTTTTTTACGGTTGTAGTAGACTTACCGATAATTGAAACATAGTAAAAACCTTTGGCATAGGTAGATATATCAATCTTCTTAACTTGTATATTCTGACTTGTATTTATCTCTTCGTAATAGATTGATTTTCCGCTAACGTCAGTAATTCGTATGGCGTTTACTTCTTTAAAATCAGAAGTTTTAATGTAGAAATAATTATTGGCAGGATTCGGATATATTTCAATCTTAGCATCTTTATGTGCTTCTTTGATTCCAATGGTAGAGTTTACCAATAATTCTGTCGTCTCTGATTCTCCGCATTCGTTCACCGTTTTTACTGAAATGATGCCTGTATTGGGTGTTGATATAAATATAGAAATAACATTGGTTTGGCTACTTCCTATCCATTCATCGTTGGAAATATTCCAATTATAAGTATCGAAGCTATCCACAACCGAGACATGATAAGTGTATTGTCCTGATTCTGTTATGTGATTTAATCCAAAGATAGTATCGGGTTGTGTGGGACTATATTTTACATTTAAATGCAGGATAATTATACTGTCGCATCCATGTATGGTATTTAGGGCAATGTTATAAACTCCACTTGAGTCAAATGTTTCATTGGCAAAACTATAGGGAAGTTCATTGTCGCAAATTGAAGTATGTATTTCTTCTTCGTAAGTAGGATAAACAAATAGAGTTAATGCTACTATACTATCTCCTCCTTGGCTACTGACTAATGTTACAATATAAGTACCAGCACTGTCTAGCAGTTGATTGTTGTACATATAAGGGAGTTCATTATCGCAAATATTAGCGGTATCGCTTGTGTAGTGAGTGGGAATTATAGTTAAATTGACCCATATGGTACTATCGCAACCATTTATAGTTGAAAATATTACAGGGTAGTCTCCACTTGGAGTACCAAAAACAAAGATGGAATCACCATACTGGTACGGTAAATCAATGTCTTGTAAAGTAATAGAATCAAAATGTGTGTATGAGGGAAGTATGGTTAAATGTAGGTTTATAGTACTATCGCAACCAGATCCTAAGGTGTGTATAATACTATAGTTTCCACTAATAGTGTTTATGTCGAATATACTGTCTCCGTAATGGTATGGGAGTTCTGATTCACAAATACTTATAGTGTCATAATGTAAGTAGTTGGGGTGGATAGTCAGGGTTAATCTTATTAGGCTATCACAGGTATTTATAGCTGTGAAATAGATGGAGTATGTACCATTTATTGTATTTATATCAAATATACTATCGCCGTAATGGTATGGAAGTTCTGATTCACATACGCTAAGGGTATCGTATCCAATATATGCATCCATGATGTATAGTGTGAGATTTACTAAACTATCACATTGATATTCTGATGTGAAATGTATTAGATGTGTTTTCCCACTTATAGTATGTGTACTGAATACACTGTCTCCGTAATAATAGGGCAACTCGTTGCTACAAACGCTTATTGTATCCCATGTTTCATAAGTGGGTGAAATGAATAAAGTTAGATTTATAACGCTATCACATCCATGCATGTTTTGCAAATGTATGGTATGATTTCCTTCCGTATAATAAGTGCTATCTGAATAGACATAAGGAAGTTTATTATCACATATTGTTATAGTATCGTAAATGTTGTGATATGGGAGGGTGATGACGCTCATATGGAATAAACTATCACATCCTTGATAAGTAGAGTATTTGTATAGGTAATTTCCTTCTTTTGTTATTAAAGTGTCATTATGAGTAAAAGGATACTGCGTGTTGCATACATAGATGGTATCGTATATGTTGTAAGAATTATAAACTTTTAAAGTTAATGCTACTACACTGTCGTTTCCTAAATAATTGCGGAATACAACCAAGTAAATACCTCCAGAATAGAAAATACTATCTCCGTAAAAGTAGGGTAGTTCAGAGCTACATATACTTTCTGTTATAGCCGTTTGACAGTTAGGTGTATTAAAGTTTAAATAAATGGTACTATCACATCCAGAAACAGTATTGAGATAAATAATGTAATTACCCGCTGCATTCAAATAAGTTGTGCCATAATAATAAGGTAAATCTTTACTGCAAATTGTCAAGGTATCATAGTAAGCATAAGTTGGGTTAACAATTAAGTTTAATTCAACTAAGCTATCGCAACCATTTATAGAGGTGTAATAAACATCATAGTTCCCTGCTTCAATAAACGTACTATCTCCGTATGTAAGAGGTAGTTCACTTTCGCAGATGAGAAGTGTATCGTTGTGAGCATAAGAAGGATTGATATACAAAGCTAAGTTTACCAAACTATCACAACCGGTGGGCAGTGTAAAATGCACAGGATATGTTCCGTTTGTTGTACCTATTTGGAAAGTACTATCTCCGTATCTGT
>JAAYRN010000304.1 GCA_012518765.1 Bacteroidales bacterium | reverse complement strand
TTCGTACAGCCGAATTCCATCGATTCAGGCGTTCAACATTAGAAGCATCGGAGGAAATATTGGTACTGGAGCGAATGTGTTCTATGAAACTATCGGATGATTCTTGTTCGTTTTGATTGAGTTGATGTAATAATGTGGATTGAAACGTAAAAATCAATATAAAGAAACTTGCTATAAATAACAATATACTTTTTAGTCTTATTCTAAAAAGTAGCAATACCAGCACTCCAATAGCTAAGAGTAGGCTTAGCCAAGCTGCTCTACTAAAGGATAAATATAAACCTACGCTCATGATAATAAACATAATACCACTTAACAGTTTTTGTTTTTTGATAAAATAGGTATGAATAACATACAACCTAATACACAAACAAAAAATGCAAGAACGGCACCATAAGCGGTGTGATCGTTGTAATAAGGACTCATTATCCAATGGCTAACTTTTTCAACATCACCCAATTGTATGTGTTTAAAAGTGGTTTTTACAACCACAATGGATAAACCCAAGGCGTAAGCAAAAAAGAAAGTAATGCTTCTTTGATATTTTTTTTCTATCAGCTGACTTAAAAAGAAATAAAAAGGAATAATAAACCACAATTTACTGGCTAAAAATTTAAATGAAACCAAAGGAATTGAACTCGTTACAGAGGTTATAAACATCCAAATTAAATAAAAAACCATAGCCAAGGTAATGGGGTGTTTGCTGATTTTTAAAGTGTAGTTGTTTTTATAAAGTATGCGAGCCAAGAAAACAAAAGCCAAAGCTATCATCAGCGGCTCACTGGGTAAAGATAAACCTATGCCCTCAATAGCAGGTATATACTCCTTGATATCTAAGGATAAAGGAGTGGAAAAAGCTGTTAGGTACAAAAGAATATCCATTTTGAAAAACAGTAAATACAAAAAAAGTAAAACAAATACTGTAAATGGAATCCAGAAAATTTGATGTTTAATACCTATGCCGCAAACTAATAGAAATAATAGAGATATTAAAAAGATAAGAATTTCTTTTTTCTTTAGAACATCTATTATTTTATATAACCAGGGTTGTCGCATTATTCAAAAATGTGTGTGAACTATTCTTTTTTTCGAAGTTGGTGATTGATTTCGGTGAAATATTGATTTATATTTTCTTTGAAAATCAGTAAAAAGAAAGTAAATAAACTGACACAAATAGATGTTACAATGGCAATCAATAGTTTTTTAGGGTAAGATTTTTTGTCGGAAGGAACAGCTTTTTCTACCACAAACTTTTGAGGCAGTGTGTAAGAGGCATCGACACGGGCATTTTGATATTTTTCCTGATATAGTTTTTGTGCTTCTTTTAAATAAAACAAACGGTCTCTGACAGATACGTAAATAGGTCCGTATTTTTCTAAAATCATTAATTCTTCTTTGATACGATTTACACCCGCAGTATTTCCCTTTACTAATTCAATGGCATATTGCTGCATTAATCGTTCGGATTGAGATTCATAGTCGTATACTCCGTAACTCATAACTCTTGACAAAGAGTCGGTTAAGCTCATTACAAGCTGGTCAGTAAGTTTCATTTCTTCTTGTAAAATATGAAAAGCCTCTATGGAGCGTTGTTGCACGATTTGTCGCTTCAACATATCGTAATAATCAGCTATTTCATTGGCTATTTCGGCGGCTAATTTGGGGTCGGTGTCCTCCACAACAATTTCTACAGCTAAGTTATCTGTACGCTTAAATTGTATGTTGTTTTTTACATATTTGTATAGTTTTGATTTCCAGTGTTTTTTATTGGTATCAATTCCATAATGAGAAGTCAAGTTGAATTTTTCGATGATGTGGTCTTTGATATCTCTTGAGTTTAAAACTTGTATCATTTGTTCTATGTGTGCATCGGTTCCAAATTGGGTAATATCTAAAAATTCATTGTAATTTCCTTCAGCTAAAATCAGTTGGGAAACTGCATTGCTTGAAGTGGAAAACATAACGACTGAGGACTTATATTTGGGTTTGATAAAAATAGGGGTTGAAAAAAAGAAGGCAACTACTGCCGACAATAAAGCTACACTCAAAAGTAACTTCCAGTTCTTGATAATCAGTATAAGAACGTTTATTCCAGAGGTGGTTGTTTTTGAATTTTCTGCCATGTGATAAAGATTTTATAAAATATACAAACTTACTAACGCATATACATCTTAATTATTGGATAAGTATGCTTTTTTACTTGTGTGTTTTATTGAAACAAAACTCATAGAAAAACACCAAAAATTAGGTGCAAAAATAGCTAAAAAAATCAATTGTTTTTACTTGAAAAAGACATGGACTTGATAAACAATTTTTTTGTATTTTTACAGTTTGATAAAAAACGAAAATCATAAATGGTGATAAAGCGTAAGAAAAGTTGTTTTGAATTAAATAAAATCAAGTATATCATAGGATTATGCTTGGTTTTGTTTTTTTACTTGGATTCATACGCACAGTTTTACAACGGCTCACAACTTTATTTTGGTAAAGGAAGAGTACAAACCGAACAAAAAGTTTGGTCGTATTACCGTACGCCTGTAGCTGATATTTATTTTTATCCGCAGGGTAAACATTTGGCTCAATACGCAGCAAAAGAAATTCAAACCATTATACCTAAGTTAGAAAAAACATTACGGTATACATTGACAAATAAAATTCAACTTATAATCTATACGCGACACTCTGATTATATGCAGTCAAACGTAGGTTTAGAAGTTGAAAATTTCTACAATACAGGAGGTGTAACTCCTATTTACGGACACAAGGTTTTTCTTTATTTTGATGGAAATATGCGTGTGTTTCACGAAAATTTGGAATCGGGATTGGCAAGCCTAATGCTCAATCGTATTATACGAGGACAAAGTGTGTTGTCTGGACTTAGTAGCTCCGATTTGGCGGCTATACCTTATTGGTTTACCGATGGTTTGAGTGCTTATTTTAGTAAAGAATGGACTACAGAAATAGACAATCAAGTACGAGAAGGAATATTGAGCGGAAAATATAAGAAAATACATAATCTGCCAATTAAAGAACAAGCAATTGCTGGTTATTCGCTTTGGCACTATATTGCTAATACGTATGGTGAAGATATGGTAATCAATTTTTTATACTATATTAGAGCGGTAAGGAATTACGAAAAAACCACTCGTATTATTCTTGGAATTAGCTTTAAGCAATTGGCAGAGGATTGGATGAAGTATTACACAAAACGTTATTTAACACATCCAGAAGATGATTTACTTGCACATTCGGTACTGAAAAAATATAAAAAAAATACCGTTTATTTATATCCTAAACAGTCGCCTAATGAAGAATATATAGCTTATATTTCCAATCAAGAAGGTAAAGTAGGGGTGCATTTACAACACACAGAAACCAAGAAATCGAAACGCATTTATCGTTATCATTATCGCATCGAAGATAATCCCGACTACAGCTTTCCGATAATATCGTGGCATCCTAACAGTAAATTACTTTATATGATGATAGAAGACGAGAGCAAAGTATATATACAGCCTTACAATATAGAAAGTAAAAAATGGGAAAAAAGACAGGTTGTTTTTGTTCATAAAATAACAGATTTTTCTTTTTCAAGCGATGGCAGATACATCGTCATGTCAGCCATAAAAGATGGTCAATCAGATATATATGTTTATACTATGGCATCTCGTTCCTTAGTAGCCATTACCGATGATAAAGCCGATGATTATTCACCTCAATTTATAAGTAATAACAAATATATAATTTTTAGTTCAAACCGAGAGAATGATACAATTTCAAATAATTACGAACAAGAATACAGAGTAAAAACCAAATACGATCTTTTTGCATACGATGTTGAGACTAAGAGTAAAGTGCTTCATAGATTGACTCATACACCCAATGCCGAAGAAAAATATGCCTTTGATTTAGGAAATGATTACTTGACATTTATCAGTGATAGAAATGGTATTTATAACCGATACATAGGAAAATTTGATAAAGAAATTACACACATAGATACGGCTATTCATTACAGCAGAGTTTTTAGAGATTTTCCAATTACCGATAGGGTAAATAGTATTTTATATCAACATGTGAATACAAATAATTTAATTTCAACCGATTTGTCTTTACACAAGGATAAGTTTCTGATTACCAAAGAGCAATTGCCATCGGTTGAGTTTTTTTCTAAAAAACCACTTATGTCTACTATTAGTTTGTTGCATAAGTTGGCAAAACAACAAGTTGTTGATAGCTTGAAAAGTATACCGCTTGATTCTACAATTACACGCAAGCGTTTGCAGTTTGTAAAACTAATAGAAGTCAATGATTCAATCTATGCCAAACACAAAAAATATGATATTTATGCCGATACAGCGAATAATTTGAGCAGAAAAAGCATGTTAATACCCCGTGTTTATCATACACAGTTTTCGTTAAATTCGGTAGTACTTCAGGCTGATTTTAGTTATTTAAACGCTACTTATCAGCAGTTTGTGCCTTCATCCAATCCTATTTACTTAAATCCAGGTTTGAATTTATTTATGATGGTTGAGGCTAAAGACCTTTTGGAAGATTATAGGTTAGTAGGAGGTGTTAGGTTTTCGGTTGATTTGAACAAGGAGTTTGTGTTTAGCTATGAGGATTATAGCAAGCGTTTAGAAAAACAAATATCGGTTTACTTTCAGTCTATTAATAACGTTAATCATCACGGATATTATCAAAGCCAACAAAGCACCTCTTTGTTTTATATATTAAAATACCCCTTTGATAGAGTGAATAGTATTAATTTTACCAACATGGTAAGGTACAATAAATATGCTCTAAAAGCCACGGATGATATTAGCTTACATCAAAAAGATGTAAATTCGTTTTGGATAGGAACTAAAGCTGAGTATGTGATAGACTATACATATCCTATGACTATAAACTTAATGAAGGGAATGAGGGGGAAAGTGTTTGTTGAGTTTATGTGTACACCCGATAAGTCGTTTCAAAACATATATGTAGTGGGTTTAGATTTACGGCATTATACAAAAATACACCGTACCTTGGTTTGGGCTAATCGATTTGCAACCAGCACTTCTTATGGAAAAAACCGCTTAATTTATTATATGGGTGGTTTGGATAACTGGTGGTTCGCAACCTTTAATTCCGATATATATGTGGATACAACTATAAATTATACTTACCAAACCTTGGCTACCAATATGCGTGGATTTGACCAAAATATACGCAATGGAACCAGCTTTTTTGTGCTCAACTCAGAATTGCGATTTGCGGTAGTTCAGTGTATTATGGATAGACCTATGAAAAATGACTTTTTAAATTCATTACAATTAGTCGTTTTTGGAGATATAGGCACTGCTTGGACTGGTTTAACTCCCTATTCAGAAGGAAATTCTTTGTATAAACAGATAATAACATCGGGTCCATCCATTAAAATTACTTTAAACAAGCAAACTGAACCCATTGTAGCAGGATTTGGTACAGGAATAAGATTTTTATTATTGGGTTATTTTATTCGCTTAGATTATGCATGGGGAATTGAAAATTATAAAATAAATAAAGGAAAATTTTACATATCATTAAATTTAGATTTCTAACAAATGAAAGACTATTTACGCGTAATAGCTTATATAAAACCTTACCGATTAAAAGTAATTTTATCTTTTATATCCAATTTGTTATACTCTATTTTTTCAATTTTTACCTTGGGAATGATAGTTCCTTTTATATCTATTTTGTTTGGTGTTATTAAGCCCGTTTACAGCAAACCCAATTTGGTGTTTTCCGTAGATGGAATTATTGATTTTCTGTCATACTACATCACATTTATAAGCACTGAAAAAGGAGTCTTTACGGCTATGTTGTTTGTGTCTGCTTTGTTTTTAACTTGCTCTTTATTATCCAATTTTTTCCGATTTTTGGGAATGTATTTCTTAAATCCAGTCTTAACAAACTCCGTTAGAGACATGCAAAACAACTTGTATCACAAAATATTAACCCTACCATTGTCTTATTACACCCAACACAAAAGCGGTGATATTATAACTCGTGCCAATGCCGATATGTCGGAAATGGACATTATGTTTAAAAATATAATACTGCTTCTTTTAAGAGAACCTTGGATGATATTAATGTTTATAATCACGCTGTTAATGATTAGTCCTCTTTTAACATTGGTATCTATACTTGTATTTCCATTGTTGAGTTATTTTTTAACTAAAATTTCCAACAGCATACGCAAAAAATCAAAACAAGGGCAGGAAAGTTTGAGCGACATAGGTTCTATGCTTGAGGAGAGTATATCGGGTTTAAGAATCATTAAAGGATTTAACGCTATCGATTATTTTACACAAAAATTCAAATCGCTCAATACCCATTATACACGTTTGGTAAATAAAGTATACCGTAGAATAGAATTAGCCAGTCCTTTGTCTGAAGTGTTGAGTACTATTAGTTTATGTTTTGTAATAGGCGTAGGAGGCTATTTAATGTTTCATACCGATTCGGGTTTGAATGCAAGTACATTGATTTTATTTATACTGATTTTTGCTCGTTTGATTCCACCTTTACATGCAGGAGTTCGCTCGTTTAATGTAATTCAAAAATCAATGATTTCAGCAAAAAGAATTTTTGAAGTTTTAGATGCCGATGAAGTGATAGAAGAAAAAGAAAACGCATTATCTATCAAGGAAATTAAAGAAAAAATAGAGTTGCGACAAGTGGGTTTTGCTTACGAAACCGACCGTTATATTTTTAAAAATATCGACCTATGTATCGAAAAAGGAAAAACCATAGCCATAGTAGGAAACTCTGGAGTAGGAAAAACTACTTTGCTGAATTTATTTCCTCGTTTTTATGACGTTACCGAGGGCGAAATTTTGATTGATAACATAAACATCAAAGAATACATTATTTCCGATGTGCGGGCTTTGATGGGCTTGGTAAGTCAAGATATATTACTTTTTAACGATACCGTATATAATAATATATGTTTTGGCTTGGAAAATATAGACGAACAAGCCGTAATCGAAGCGGCTAAGATAGCAAATGCCCATATATTTATTTCCGAAATGCCAGAAGGCTATCAAACTATTGTGGGCGATAGGGGAGTGAAACTTTCAGGTGGTCAGCGACAAAGAATAAGTATAGCAAGAGCCATTTTACGAAATCCCGATTTATTGTTGTTAGACGAAGCCACTTCTTCCTTAGACAGTCAGTCGGAAACGTATGTACAAGAAGCATTGGAAAATATAATGAAAAACCGAACTACCATTATCATCGCTCATCGCTTGGCTACAGTACAACATGCCGATACGATTTTAGTACTACAAAACGGAAGCATAGTGGAAAAAGGAACCCATCAAGAATTGTTAGCAAAAAAAGGTCTGTATGATAAATGGGTGGAAATGCAGCAAATAAATGAAAAAACATGAAAAAAATAATTCTAAGCATATTTATATTGATTTTATGCAAGCTGTCTATAGCACAACAGCCTGTGTTTATGAAGTTTTACTACCTTGATAGCACCGTTTCCAGCGAAGGGTGGATGCGAGATGGAAAGCCCGATTTGTATTGGAAATCGTATTACCCCGATGGAGTTTTACGCTCCGAAGGAAATAGAAAAAACTTTCAATTAGACAGCCTATGGATATTTTACAGCGAAGATGGAAATATCGAAATGTCAGTAAATTATCAGGATGGGAAAAAACATGGAATACGAAAAATACATACAAGTCAAGGAGTTATAGAAAATGAATTTTACTACGATACCATACAAAACTTTGAAAATCATTACGATACAAGCAGTCGCTTATTGATGCAAATTCCCTACGAAAAAGGTTTACCTCACGGCATAGCTAAGGAGTACGATACGCTTGGAAATATTATATCAATCACAGAGTATAATAAGGGCTATGTGTCAAAGCGTGAGTATATTAATAGAGTAGATTATGCCAATCGTAAACAGGGCAGTTGGAAGTATTTTTGGGAAAATGGCAACCTCCAACTTGAAGGTTATTATGTAAACGACAAAAGAAATGGTTTTTTCAAATACTACGACGAAGAGGGTGTTTTTCGTCAAATTGAAAAATGGCAAAACGGAGAATTAGTCGAAGACGCAATAGAAACCAAGAGGTTAGAGAAAAAAACAGCTTTTTATCCCAATGGGCAAATTAAAACCGAAGCCTTTTATTATAAGGGAAAACCCGAAGGCATACGTCGCGAATACGACTCAAACGGAGTGATTATACACGCTTATACTTTTAAAAATGCATGCTTAATAGGTGAAGGAATAGTAGATGAAAATGGTTGGAAACAAGGCGATTGGAAAGAGTTTTACGAAGAGTATGCAAGTTTGAAAGCCAAAGGAAAGTATAAAAATAATAAACCCATAGGAAAATGGGAGTATTATTTCCCAGATAGTAGTGTAGAAATTACTGGATATTTCAACAATAGGGGAGAAAAAGAAGGAGAGTGGATTTGGTACTATCCTAATAGAAAAGTACTTATGATTGAAAACTACGAAGATGGACTCTACGAGGGTTTGGTCGTTTCTTTTGATGAAAAAGGCGATACGGTGTTTGTTGGTACCTATAGCGAAGGCTTAGAAAATGGTCGGTTTTTATATGTAAACGATGGAGTATTAAGTAAATACTCTTATTTGTATGGAGAGAAATTTGGTAAATGGCAAGTTTTTTATTCCAATGGTAAACTAAAGGAGGTTTCTTATTTTGAAAATGATTTTCAAGAAGGAAAGGCTATTTTTTATTGGGAAAATGGAAGAAAAAAAGCCGAATATAATTATATCAATGGTTTGTTAGACGGAAATGCCTATACCTATGACGAAGAGGGCAATTTATTGTTTACTACTACCTACAATATGGGTATAGAAACAGCATACGGAGGTATTAAGATTACTCCAGTGTTAGATAAGTAGTTGACAATTAGTTTATAATAAATAAAATAATTTTTTTAGTAAAAACAGCAAATTATATTCAAAAAAAATGTACTTTTGCATTTCAGAAAAACAGCGTTTTTTCTTTGAAAATGTTCTTTGAGTATCTACTACGCCTCGGTGGTGGAATTGGTAGACACGCGGGACTTAAAATCCCGTGGCATTTAATGCCTTGCGGGTTCAAGTCCCGCCCGAGGTACTCAATAATGCGGAAATAGCTCAGTTGGTAGAGCATAACCTTGCCAAGGTTAGGGTCGCGAGTTCGAGTCTCGTTTTCCGCTCCAATAAAAAAAGCCTACTTAAATAAAAGTAGGCTTTTTTGTGTTATATACTTATGTGTGTGCTAAAAAAACCGTAAATTGATTACAAGTTTTTTAGAATAAAATCAGTTAATTTTATGTATAAATGCAAGCGGGTGTAACCTCCTACAATAAAATGATTTTTATTGGGATAGAAAAACTGTTCGTACTGTATTCCAGCCTCATTAAGGGCAGTAACTAAGTCTACAGCATTCTGAAAATGAACATTATCATCAACCATTCCATGTACCAACAAATAGCTTCCTTTTAAGTTGGCGGCGTATGTAATGGGCGAATTTTCGTCGTAGCCACTTGAGTTTTCTTGAGGAGTTTGTAAAAAACGCTCTGTGTAAATGTTATCATAATAACGCCAAGTAGTTACAGGAGCTACAGCCATAGCCATTTTAAATACATTTTCGCTTTTCATAATACTCAATGACGATAAATAACCACCGAAACTCCATCCCCAAATACCAATTCGATTGCCATCAATATAGGGTAGTGTTTTTAAATAATTAGCCGCAGCAATTTGATCTTCCGATTCATATTTTCCCATTTGTTTGTAAACCACCTTTTTAAAAGCATCGCCCTTGCCTGCTGTTCCTCTATTATCGACACAAACAATAATGTATCCTTTTTGTGCCAACATTTGATACCAAGCAAAATCTACACTACGGAAAAATGAATTGTTAACCTCTTGTGAACCAGGTCCTCCGTAAACGTACATTAAAACGGGATATTTTTTGTTTGGGTCAAAGTCTTGAGGTTTAATCATCCATGCGTTTAGTTCTACATCATCGCTAATGGAAATTGTAAATATTTCTTTGGGAGAAAAATTATATTCTTTCATGCGTTCTTTTAATGTTTTATTATCCTGCAACATACGCAGTTCCTTGCCCGTATGGTCATTTAATGTATAAACAGGAGGCGTGTTGGCATCGGAATATACATTGCGATAATAAGAAGCTGTGGGATTAAATGTGGGTATGTTCCAGCCTTTACCGTTGCTAAGCATTTTTTTATTTTTACCTTTAAAATTAATACGGTATAAGTCTCTATTTAAAACGTTTGATTCGTTGGATAGGTAGTAAATATATTGTTTTTTCTCATCAATTGCACAAATGGTATTTACCTCCCATTTTCCCGAGGTAAGGGCTTCAATTTTTCCTCCAAAACTTACCTTATATATGTGATTATAGCCGTTGCGTTCCGAAGTTACTATCATGCTTTTATTGTCTTTTAGGAAATGATAATCATCGCTAACATCCAACCATGCATCGTTTTCATCGGTGTAAACCAATCGTTTACTGTTGTTTTGTAAATTATAGGCGTAAAACTCCAATTTATTTTGATGCCTATTCATTTTTAATACGATTAGTTCGTTGGAATTAGGAAGCCAATAGGTGCGGGGTATGTATATATTGTCGTTGTCGCCCATATCGATTTGGGTCTTTTTGCCACTATTTAATTCATACACAAACACATCGACCAACGAATTGTCTTCGCCTGCTTTGGGATATTTGTAGCGATATTCTTCGGGGTATAAATCGCCCCACATGGTCATTGAAAATTCCTTTACTCTCGATTCATCGAAACGTAAAAAAGCAATGTGTTTACCGTTGGGAGACCAAGAAAAAGCCTGTGCCATACTTAATTCTTCTTCGTATACCCAATCAGCCATTGCATTGATAATGTGATTAAATTTACCGTCATTGGTAATGGCTATTTCTTTTTTGTTAATCAAGTCAACCATGTATAAATTATTGTCTCTTACAAAAGCGACTTTGGTTCCGTCTGGCGAAAAATCAGCGAAACTTTGCTTGCCTTTGGTGGTGTCCGAAAGCGGTGTAATGCTGTTGTTTGTTAGGTCATAAACATAATAAAAAGCCTTAAACGAGCGGCGGTATATGCTTTCATAAGCTGTGCCTATCAGCAAACGTTGTTCGTCATTACTTAACTTGTAAATACGTATATCTTTAATACTGAGTGTGTTGTTTGATGCTTTTTCAAGAGCTTCTTTGGATAAAATAGTCCTTTGTTTTTCACCCGTTTGAAAGCTATGCGAGGCTATTCCATCTTTGTTTATCACTGAATAATAATCCCCTTGAGGCATGGGGGTAAAACCCGAAACACCCGTAGGATTAAAGAGATATTTTTTCCATATATCTTCAATGGTGATTTCTTTGTTTTGTGAAAAACCATTCACAAAAAATATAAAAAGGGTCATTACGATGGTTAAAAAATACTTTTTCATAAATGTAGTAAATTGATTATAAGTTATATATATTATTTGAAAATTGCTTTCCAAAAGTACAAAAAAAATGTCGTTTTGCAAAGTGTTTGAATGAATTGAATTAACTTTAATAGGCTGGTGTTTTTTTTATAGTAAAATCTTACATTTATTTTTTTTACTTTAAGTATAAAACAGAAAAAAATCTCTCCTAAAAATCATTAAAAATGTAGGTTATGATATTTTTATAGCTGCTTTTTTTGTACTTTTACGTTTTTTTTCATAGGAAATGTATGCACTTTAAAACTATCTTTAATACCTACAATCAAGCGGAAACTGTTAGGCAGATTAGGGAAAAAATAAAAACAAATTCAACTTTTAAATTACATCTTAATGGATTAGTTGGTAGCTCCTTATCTCTTGTAGCCAAGGCTTGTGTAGAGATGGATGTGGGTTTGCATTTTTTTATTTTCCCCAACAAAGAAGCAGCGGCTTATTTTTATCACGATATGGAACAATTGTTTGGAGAAAAACAATTGGATTTTTCAGATAGAAGGTGCTTGTTTTTTCCTTCTTCGTTTCGGAAAGTTTACCCAACGGAAGAAATTGACAGCTACCATGTTTTATTGCGTACACGTGCTTTAAAGAAAATTCAAAGTCCTGATAATCAATTGGTAATCACTTATACAGAAGCCT
>JAAYRN010000026.1 GCA_012518765.1 Bacteroidales bacterium | reverse complement strand
GTTGTTGTTTCAACCTAACAATGCTTCATCGGCTTTCTTGGTAGGGTCGTCCTATTATCAAAATCCTATTGTAGTGGTCGTTAAGGCAAATCCTCTTCAGGCTGATATCTATGAACCCAACAACGATCACCAATCGGCTTATAAATTAGATGTGAAATTTAATCAAGACAAGGCATTGCTTCAAACTACAGGCTCTAATATCCACCTAGGAAACGACAAGGATTATTACAAAATAGTACTGCCTGAAGGCTATGATTATAAGTTCAAAGCAGAGGTGTACGATGCTTATAATTTTCCTAAAAATCAATCGTATACCTGCGATGTGTTGTTTTCTTATTTTACAGCTAAAACCGATTGGTCTGGTGTCATGGACGATAAAATGAATGACTCTGTATTGGTAGAAAATGGAGGAACTGTATATTTCTATGTATCACCATATTCCGAAGGTTTAACAGGTACGTATCAGTTGAATGTGGCTATACGTAGAATCTCAACTTCATCTATAAATCAGATTGATAATGAGTCGTTTTTGACAGTTTACCCCAATCCAGCTCATGAAGTACTATATATACATGCTGAAAACACCATCGAAAGCGTAAAAATTTACGATAGGATAGGCAAAGAGGTTATGCACAGTAAGGTAAACGACTTACAGACTTCTTTACACATAAATCATTTTCCTTCAGGTGTTTATTTTATTCATATACAAACAGATAAAAAAACAATAAGGAAATTTATGAAAAATTAACTTGCTTTACCCATGCGTTGGTGAGCCATATAAATTCCTCAACCGAAAGCTGTTCAGGTCGTTTGTTGAAAATAGGGTCTTGGGTCAATGATTCGGGGAAAGATATTGATTTTAAAGAGTTTCTAAGAGTTTTACGCCTTTGGTTGAAAGCAGTTTTTACCAAAGTTTTAAAATCTTGTTCGTTGCAGTTTATTTTTTTTACCTCATTGCGTGTCAATCGAATCACACCTGATTTGACCTTGGGAGGAGGGTCAAAAACATGCTCATCAACTGTAAATAAATACTCTATATCGTAATACGCTTGAAGCAAGACACTTAATATGCCATAATCTTTTTTACCGGGTTTAGAAGCTATACGCATAGCCACTTCTTTTTGAAACATACCCACCACTTCGGGAATTTGATCTTTGTATTCCAATACTTTAAAAAGAATTTGATTTGAAATGTTATAAGGAAAATTTCCAATAAGTGTAAATGGTTCATTGGTAATAGTCTGTAAATCTGCCTTTAAAAAATCCATAGCATGAATATTTTTATCCAAACAAGGATAATGTATACGCAAATAAGCTACCGATTCTTCGTCTAATTCGATAAGATGCAGTTCAATGTCAGGAATTTTTATCAAAAACTGTGTCAAAACACCCATTCCCGGACCTATTTCTATCATTGTTGGCGTATTTGCTCGCCGACTGTCTACTATTTGTTGAGCTATGTTGTAGTCCGTCAAAAAATGCTGCCCCAATCTTTTTTTAGCCGTTACTTTGCGTTTCATGTCTTAAAATAAGGTGTTTTAATGAGCAAAAGTAAACAAATAGAGCATATCATAGGCGGTTTTTATAAAAAAAAGCAATCTTTTTAACATAAGATTGCTTGTGTGTGTGATTCCGATGCGATTCGAACGCATGACCTACTGCTTAGAAGGCAGTTGCTCTATCCAGCTGAGCTACGGAACCATAAAGAGTGTCGGGATGACAAGATTCGAACTTGCGACCTCTTCGTCCCGAACGAAGCACGCTACCAAGCTGCGCTACATCCCGTTCAAATTTGGGACTGCAAAAATACAATTTATTTCAATAAGTAGCCTTCCATTTTGTAATTTTTATCTACATTTGCACATAATTCAATTTATACATGTATACATACGCATAATTTATGATTTACTACCATACAGTCGCTGAGAAGAAAATAAAACAAATAGTTTGTAATAAGCAGTCTGTTATTGTTTTATGTGATAAAAACACCAAAAAATATTGTTTACCTCCTTTGTTTAGGCTTGTTCCTGAACTGCAAGATGCGGCTGTGATTAGCGTTCCCGCTGGCGAAAAAAGCAAAGATTGGAAATATGTTGGGCAATTATGTGAAAAATTATTGCATTTTCAGGCAGATAGAAACTCATTTTTACTCAACCTTGGGGGAGGGGTGGTTTGCGATTTGGGTGGTTTTGTGGCTTCTGTATTCAAACGAGGAATTTCCTATGCACACATACCCACTTCTTTATTGGCACAAGTAGACGCAGCCATAGGAGGAAAAACTGCCGTAAATTTTAAAAATATCAAAAATCAAATAGGTACTTTTTATAAACCACAGGCAGTATTTGTGTTTCCCAAAATGCTAAAAACCCTGCCTTTTCGCCATTGCAAAGCAGGCTTAGCCGAAATGCTAAAACATGGACTGATAGCTGACGAAAATCATTGGCAGGAGCTAAAAACTATTGCCATACGTAGAAATGAACTATGCGATATACAGCGAATTGAAAAATCAATACAAATCAAACAATCCATTGTAAACTTGGATTTTAAAGATACAAACGAAAGAAAAAAACTAAATTTTGGACATAGCGTAGGACACGCCCTTGAGGCTATGTGTATGCAAAAAAAACAGCCTATTTTACACGGGGAAGCGGTGGCATGGGGAATGCTTGCCGAAGCTCATATTTCCTTCCAAAAACAATACATATCCGAGAATGAACTCCATGAAATAAGCACTACTATTTCTTCCTTTTTTAAACCCATTCCCATCTCTCTAACCGATTTGAATCCTATAAAACAATACCTATACAACGATAAAAAAAGGATAGGGGATAGCTTGAATATGACTTTATTACAAAAAATAGGAACCGCTGTTATTAACCAAAACTGCTCCGATGTAGAGTTTAATAATGCGTTTGAGTATATAGTGCGGGAGGGGTGATCCCGCACTAAAGCTCTTTTATTTACATTTTAATTCACTAAAGCTTTGTATTAAGGAACTTTGAGGTTCTTCATTTTCAATTTCCGTGTTCTGCAAATTATACCGTTTAGCTATCAATTGAGCAATTTGAGAATTCGTGTGTCTTAATTGATATAAATCTTTTTCTGCTAATAAGTCCAAATAACTATTCATTAGCTCTCTGTCTGCTTCTATAAAACAGAAAATTTGCTTTTTTCAAATTTTGAAAATACAGTATCCATAAATGTTTTTGTGTTCATTATTTATTCTATACAGATTTTAAAATACTTCTTATCAAGTTAATAGTTTTGTTTTTTGAGCGTTAAATTCTTCTTCACTTAATACTCCAGACGATTTTAATTCTGCTAATTTTAGAAGTTGTTCTGTTACATTAGTTGATTGACCACTTTCGGGAACATTTAAAACTATGTTATTTATGTTACTCGCAGTATTGGTATTTACATTTTTTCCGCTTCCGAAATGTAACGCATTATAAAGATCAACTTTAGAACCTAAGGTAAAAAGGTCTATAAACCAACCTATAAAAAATAAACCAAAGGTAAATAAGTAAAGAATTCCCATACCTACTTTTCCTAAGTAAAATTTGTGTGCACCGAAAATACCCAAGAAAAACCATAATAAATAAGCTGTTACTTTTGATTTCATGATATTGTGTTTAAAATATTAATAAATAAAGTTTGCAATTGATTTTCTGGAAAATCATAACTCATTGAAGTTTTTGGAAACCCATAAGGTTGTCCTTCTTCATTACTACGTCCACCATCCACTCTTTCGTGTTGTGTTCCGCCAAGTTTTTTAATGATGTCGTCTAATTGTTTGCCTAATTGTTCATTTCGAACATCATTAGCACGGTTGTTTAACCGTAAAAAGTCGATTAGAATTTGATTTGAAATAACTATCATTTTTGTAAGGTATTTATATTGCCTCCACTTAAAAACGGCTATCGGCATCTCCGTAAAAGTTATATATATAAAAAAAACAGCGTGAGCTAATTCCCTCTACTTGTTACGGATGCCCGACCAAAGGTTGTAACACAAAGCAAAGAGAACGCCCACGCCTCACCGTGGACGTTTCAACTTTACTTTCCTGTGTTACTTTTTTAATAAATGGTCGTATATCCGTAACAGGAAATTTTAAGCGAAACGCTAAATTTTATATGTTTTTATGTTATGTCATTACAAAGTTTTAAGTTTATATTCAATTCTTTTATATGTTATCCTTTTATTATTCAATTCCCAATAGCTTATTATACTTACGTAAGGTTTCCAATACATTGAGTCTTACGTGAATAAAATCGTCTATGCCTGCTGTTTTTAATTTTTCTATGCTATCTACAGGATTTCCTGCTACTACGGAGCGTATAGAGGGATTAAATGATTTTATTTTTTCTGTAATTTCGGGTGCAAATGTGTCGTATTCTTCGTCTGAGCTACATATAACAACTATGTGAGGATTAGAATATTTTACATCTTTTAATCCTTCTTCGGCTGTTTTGTATCCCGGTGTTTCTATGATTTCATAGCCCGCACATCCAAAGAAATTGCTAATAAAACCAGCCCTTGCTTGTCGCATGGCTAAGTTTCCTATTTTAAATAAGAAAACTTTGGGTCGCCCGTGTTTTTTAGCCCATTTTTCGGTAGCTAAGCGTAATTCTTCAAAAGGAATAGCTCCTCTATAGGGTTGTAATCCTTTGTAAGTAGCTATGGGCTTGAGGCTTATCTTATCAATCATGGATTCGTTTGTATTTGGATATTGATTGGTGCCTAACAAAACAATTTTTCGCGTAGCTATATCCATGTTTCGTTTTTGGCAAGAAGCTTCAACAGCTTCTTTGATTTTTCCTTGCATTGCCGATTGTATAAGTCCGCCTGTATTTTCAATTTCTAAAAATAAATTCCATACTTCATTAGCCATGGAATGCGTCAGATTTTCAATGTAGTATGAACCCGCTGCGGGGTCGTTTACCTTGTCAAAATGAGCTTCTTCTTTCAGTATAACTTGTATGTTTTTTGCCAATCGTTGCGAAAAACTATCGGCATCTTTATAGGTTTCGTCAAAGGGAGCAAGCAATATAGCATCAGTGCCTCCAATAGCGGCTGCCATACCTTCGGTGGTGGCTCTGAGCATGTTTACATTGGAATCGTACATGGTTTTGTTCCACGATGAGGAAATGCTATAGCAGTTTATTTTTCCAGCTTCGGCTACAGATGGGTTGTAGGCTTCTACGATGCTTGCCCATAACATTCTACCTACTCGTAATTTAGCAATTTCCATAAAATAATTAGATGCTATGGAAAAAGTAAATTGTATGTGGGGAGCAATGTCGTCTATGCTCAATCCTTTTTCGGTAGCAAATACAATGTATTCATTTGCAATAGCAAGCGAATAAGCTAACTCTTGCACAATGGTAGTGCCGCAGTTGTGTAAAATATTTCCGTTGGAAGAAATGTAGTTGAAATTAGGTAATTGTTTTCCTATATTTTGTTGTAAATATACGATTTCTTGCAGGTCTTCTTCCTTGGATTTCCAAAATTTATTATGCAGTAGCAAATAGGTTATTGGGTCGTAATCGAAGGAACCTGTAACCTTTGTTTTATCTATATCTTGTTGAT
>JAAYRN010000303.1 GCA_012518765.1 Bacteroidales bacterium | reverse complement strand
CATACCGTCAAGGTATTTTTCATCAATTTCGTCAATATTACTTTTATTGTCGGTGGGGAGTACGATGTCGTAAATTTCAGCTCGTTTAGCTGCTAAAATCTTTTCTTTAATGCCTCCTACGGGAGTGATTTTTCCTCTCAAAGTTATCTCTCCGGTCATGGCTATGTTTTTTCGAGGTTTAACACCGGTAAAAGTAGATAGCAATGCCGTTAACACGGTAATGCCAGCCGAAGGACCGTCTTTGGGAGTAGCTCCTTCGGGAATATGAATAAACACATCTTTCTCTTTAAAAGCACTTGTATCAAGGTGAAAATCTTTTGCATTTGCTTTGAGGTATTCATAGGCTATGGTTGCCGATTCTTTCATAACATCGCCTAAATTACCTGTGATTGATAAGTTCCCTTTTCCTTCAGAGGTAGCTGTTTCTATAAACAAAATATCTCCTCCTACGGGAGTCCATGCTAAGCCGATAGCAATACCTACCTTGCTGTTTTTTAAGTCGTTTTCTTTTTTATACAGAGGGCTTCCAAGTATTTTCTTGAGTTTTTCTGAGTTGACAGTTTTTGTAAAATCTTCGTTATTTGCAATAAGTGCGGCTTGGTGTCGAATTACCTTAGCTATTGTTTTTTCCAATACCCTCACACCTGATTCTCGGGTATAGTTATCGATAATTTCTTGGATGATTTTATTTGAAAAAGAAATGTGTTTTTTCAATAATCCATGTTCGCTAATTTGCCGTGGAATCAAATGTCTTTTTGCTATTTCTATTTTTTCTTCCAATAGATAACTGCTTAAATCAATAATTTCCATACGATCAACTAAGGCAGGATGTATGGTTTGTAGGGTATTGGCTGTTGCTATGAACATTACTTTTGATAAATCGAAAGTAGTTTCTAAATAGTTGTCATAAAAAGCACTGTTTTGTTCCGGGTCAAGTACCTCCAACATTGCCGATGAGGGGTCTCCTTGGTAGGTATTTCCCGAAATTTTATCAATTTCGTCGAGGACAAAAACAGGATTAGCCGATTCGGCTTTTCGTATGTTTTGAATGATGCGTCCGGGCATGGCTCCGATATAGGTTCTGCGGTGTCCGCGTATTTCCGACTCATCGTGTAAGCCTCCTAACGACATGCGGATATATTTCCGATTCATGGCTCTTGCAACGGATTTACCCAACGAAGTTTTGCCAACCCCAGGAGGACCTACAAAACATAGGATAGGCGATTTCATGTCGCCTTTTAGCTTTAAAACTGCCAAGTACTCGATAATACGTTCTTTGATTTTTTCCAAACCGTAATGGTCTTCATCTAATATCTGGCGGGCTTTGTTTAAATCTATATCTGTAGAAATAAATTCATTCCAAGGTAAATCGACCAAAAGTTCCAAATAGTTTAACTGAATTGTAAAATCGGGCGACATCTGGTGCATGCGTTCCAATTTTGAAACCTCTTTTTCAAATTGTTTTTTAGTAGCTTCGTCCCATTTTTTAGTTTCAGCTTTGGTTTTTAATTCCTTGATGGTTTGACTTAGATTATTATCGCCCAACTCATCTTGTATGGCTTTAAGTTGTTGATTTAAAAGATATTCCTTTTGTTGTTTATCTAATTCTATTTTGGCTTTTTTTTGAATTTGAACTTTTAGTTCTTCCATTTGTAAGCATTTCAATTGTCGGCGTAAAACAACTTTGGCTCTGGCTGAAATGTCTTGTATTTCCAAAATATTTTGTTTGTCAATTACATCTATACTTAAATTAGAAGCAATAAAATTAATCAAAAAAGAGGGATGTTCTATGTTTTTTAATGTAAAAATAGCTTCGGGGGAAAAGTGAGTGGGAGACAGTTTGGTACATTTGTCTGTAACTTCTTTCAAGGAAGACATAGTAGCTTTAAATTCATTTTTTTCAATGAGTTTTTTATCTGAATCATTGGTTGGAAAAGGCGAAATATGTGCTTTGATATAAGGATCGTATGCGGTGATACTATCTAATTTAAACAGCTTAACGCCTTGTATAATAATAGTAATACCCCCATCTATCATGCGAAAAACTTTTAAAATACGCGACAGAGTGCCTACTTGAAAAAGATCTTCTGCTTGGGGGTCTTGAACAGCTTCATCTTTTTGAGTAATAACGCCTATGGTGTTTTTTAATTTGTAGTTTTCATTTACCAATTCTATAGATTTTTCTCTTCCCACGGTAATCGGAATTACTATCCCCGGAAACATTACCGTATTGCGTAAAGGTAAAATAGATATGGTTTCAGGAGTCTCGTATTTGTCTATTTCTTCCATTTCCGAAGGATTGAGTAATGGAATAAATTCGGTTTCTCCCGATAACATATCGTGTAAAAATTTTTCTTTATTAGGATTCCAATCTATCATAGCAAATAATTATGGTGTACTTAATTAACGTAAAATAAAAACCAATTAAGTGGCATAATGTTCAATACAATATAAATAAAAAAAAGTTGAATAATAGAATATTCAACTTTTTGGCGGTGCGGACGGGACTCGAACCCGCGACCCCATGCGTGACAGGCATGTATTCTAACCAGCTGAACTACCGAACCGTTTTCCCGTTTGCGAATGCAAATATACGTTGATTTTTATATTATGCAACTTATTTCTGAAATAAATTATAATGTTTCTCCTTCTTTCATTTTCTCT
>JAAYRN010000302.1 GCA_012518765.1 Bacteroidales bacterium | reverse complement strand
GCCCGTAATACCATTTGGAAACGAATAGAAAATAAATTAAACAAAATTACCCCTACTGCTATCCATAATTTACCCGTAGAAGACATACAACAATTTGGTATTTCTTTTCGAAAAGCTAATTATATTAAATCGGCAGCACAAAAAATAACGAATGGTGAACTTAACTTAAACTCACTCTACAAATTGTCAGACAAGGAAGTTCGCAATCAACTTACCCAACTAAACGGTGTCGGTATATGGACAGCTGAAATGCTAATGATATTTTCAATGCAACGACCCAACATATTGAGCTATGGAGATTTAGCAATCCATAGAGGTTTACAAATACTTTATCAACAAGAAAAAATAGATAAAGACACATTTAATGAACACTGGAAACGATACACTCCTTATGCCTCAGTAGCAAGCCTCTACTTATGGGAAATAGCAAGCGGCAACACCCTCCCAAAATAACATAGAACTAATTGAATTATTGTAGTCTTATCATTATTTTTTGTATCAAGAGCATGGTGCCATTTTATAAATTGTTTTATTTCTTGCCCTACATTATACTTAACTATACATCTCATAACCCTGTAAAACAAACCATAAAACTACACATACCCTAAAATGGATTACAAACTGTAACAAAGTAAAAAACAAAAGTATATTATACTATTATTTAACTCACAATCAAACCTTTATTAGTCTTGCCCTAAAAAACATTTTTCAAATAATGAAATGATATATAAAAAATGTTTATTTTTGCAAAAGAAAAAAAAGCATAGCAACATAAAATAAATTCAATATTGTTTTCAAAATTTTAACCACTAAAATTATGAGTACAAAATTTTTCACTAATACAAACGAAAATACCGTTTTTCAGAAATTTAAAGGAATTTTAGAAGACATGAAAGATATATACGCCTTTCATGCAGTTGTTGGCTACTTTCGTTCTTCAGGTTATTTTGCATTACAGCAATATCTCAAAGAAATAAAAGATATAAAAATCTTGGTTGGTATAAATGTTGACCAAATGTTTGCAGAAGCTCAAAGAAAGGGTTTGCTATATTTTGGTGATGAAAAAAAAACGAAAGAAGAGTTTCTAAATTGGTTCGTTCAAGACTTAAAAGAAGCAAAATATTCGAAAGAGGTAGAAGACGGAATACTTCAATTCATTGAAGACATTATAAATAAAAAAATTGAAGTCAGGGCACATAACTCTAAAGCCATACACGCAAAATTTTATTTGTTTTTACCCGAAGTTCATACTGAAAATTCGGATGGGTGGGTTATTATGGGGTCTTCGAATTTAACGGAGGCTGGATTAGGGATTAAAAAATCTCCTAATTATGAATTAAACATCGCTTTAAAAGATTTTGATGACGTTCACTTTACAAAAACTGAGTTCGAAAGACTTTGGAAAGAGTCCACTTCTATTTTACCAGAAGATATTGAAGCGTATAAAAAGAAAACACATATAGGACAAATATTTACACCTTTTGAAATTTATGTTAAACTACTGGTTGAATATTTCGGAAATAATATTGATTACGACCCAGATACTGTTGGTGATTTGCCGAGTAAATTTAAAAAACTAAGCTACCAAATTGATGCTGTTAACCAAGGTTTCAATATGTTGATGGAACACAATGGTTTCTTTTTAGCGGATGTTGTTGGATTAGGAAAAACAGTGGTTGCTGCAATGATTGCCAAACGATTTTTAATTGCAAATGGTTCTCTTAACACTAAGATTTTAGTTGTATATCCTCCAGCATTAGAAAAAAATTGGAAAACAACTTTTAAACATTTTGGTATAGATAGACACACAAAGTTTATTACCAATGGTAGTCTTGACAAGATTGTAGAAAAAAGAGAGCTTAATTATTGGGAAAAAGAAGAGTATGATTTAGTACTTGTTGATGAAGCTCATAAATATAGAAATCATACTTCGCAAAGTTTTGGATTGCTACAACAAATCTGTAAAGCTCCAAGAGCTGAAGAAGGAATTGTGAAAGGGAAACGAAAAAAAGTAATATTAATTTCAGCAACTCCTTTAAATAACCGACCACAAGATTTGTATTATCAATTACTTTTATTTCAAGATGCGAGAAAAAGTACACTGCCCGAAACCAATTTACAATCATTTTTTGGACCTTTAATTCGGAAACACAGAGAAATAATGAGAGAAGATGAGCCGAATATAGAACAAATAAGAGAGATTTATAAAATTATAAGAGAAAAAATAATATCACAAATTACAGTAAGAAGAACGCGTAAAGATTTAAAGAACTATCCTGCTTATATAGAAGATCTGAAAGAGCAAGGAATAGTTTTTCCAGAAATTGCACCCTTACGAACGATAGAATATCAGTTAAATACAAAGTTGAACAAACTATTTTATGAAACTATATTCTTTTTAACGGATGACGATAAAATATGTTATTACCGCTACCAAGCTATTCGATATTTGAATCCTGAATTAAGAGAAATGTATTATGACCAAGCTATTTTAGTTTCAAAATCCTTAGCAGGAATAATGAAAACATTGATGGTAAAACGGTTAGAAAGTAGTTTCAATGCTTTTCGAATTACTTTGAATAATTTATTAATATCTACTGGACGAATGATTAACATGTTTGAAAATGATAGAGTATTGATTGCTCCAGATTTGAATATTAATGAGCTAATAGATAAAGGATTATCTGCCGATGAAATAGAAGAAATGATTATTGCTCTAAGCGAAGAAAACCCCAAAAATAATATTTTCAAAAAAGACGACTTCGAACCAGAGTTTCTGGAAGGACTTAAAAAAGACAAACAACTACTTGAGCATCTAAAAGAAGAATGGAATAAGGTTCAGGAAGATCCCAAACTAAACAAGTTTTTTGAGATTTTAGAACTGGATTTATTGAACAAAGAAAAAAATCCAACAGGACAATTAATAATTTTCACAGAAAGTAATGATACTGCTAATTATTTAGAGGAAAAGCTAAGCCAAAACACAAACAAAGGAGTTTTAAAAGTATCATCAGCCAATCGCAACAAATTATTTGAAGAAATTCAGGCTAATTTTGATGCTAATTATACAGGAAAAAGAAAGGATAATATTCAAATTTTAATAACTACCGATGTGTTGGCTGAAGGTGTAAATCTACACCGTTCTAATGTTTTGGTAAATTATGATACGCCTTGGAATGCAACAAAACTAATGCAACGAACAGGACGAATCAATAGAATTGGAAGTGTGGCAGGTGTAGTGTATAATTATATTTTTTATCCTTCAAAACAAGGTGATGAGGAAATTCAATTATATAAAAATGCATTATTAAAACTACAAGGCTTTCATTCAGCTTATGGTGAAGATACACAGGTATTTGCTCACGAAGAGTTAGTTGAACAATTCGAATTGTTCAAAGAAGGGATGCCAGATGAAGAAGATAAACGACTTCAATATTTGCGATTTATTAGAGAGTTTAAAGATAGTAACCCAAAGGAATTTAAACGAATTCAAAAGTTTCCGCTAAAAGCTAGAACAGCGAGGAATAATAATAATACATCTGTAAAAGAAGCTAAAAACAAAACAATTATATTTCTTAAATCTCCTTATAAAATGGAGTTTTATAGAATTGATAGAAAAAATAAAGTGAAAGCTTTAACCTTTATTGAAGCAGCGGAGCATTTTACGGCTAAAACTAACGAACAAGGTTTTAATGTGCCAGAATATCACTTTGAAAACGTTCAAGCTGCATTATCAGAGTTTGAAAAAGATTTTTTGAATGTAGAAACCGAGACTGTTACTACAACTGATAAAGCAGATGCAATATCAGCACAAGCTAGAAAATTCCTGCGAGATTTTAAAGATATTACTCGTACCTCCTCTGTTAAAAAGGCTTGTGATGCATTAAATAGTCTGATAAATAAAGGAACCTATACCCCTTTACCTAATGAGATAAGAAAATTAAAAAGGAAGTTCGATAAGAAGGAAATTTCCTGTGGTCAAGTAGATAATTTGATAATGAACTTTACTAAAAAGTATGGTGCATTTGATGATTTAGAAGAAGAAATTCCAAATGTAGAAATAGATTTGAATATAAATCCTGAAATCGTAATTTCTGAAACTTTTATTAAATGAAACTTACTGAATTAATAGAAAAAATCCAACAAACAGACTTTAATTTGGTTTGTCAGGCTAATAAAGCAGTCAATCAGCTACTAACGATAAGAAATTGGTTGATTGGCTATTACATTGTTGAATTTGAACAAGACGGTGAAGAACGTGCAAAGTACGGAGATAAATTAATAAAAACTCTGGCTGAAAAATTAAAAGAAGCCAATGTAAAAGGCATGTCTTTCCGAAATTTAAACCTCTTTCGAGAGTTTTACAATGCATTCCCAGAGATTGTGCAGTCAGTGTCTGCACAATTAAAAAAACACCCAGTTGAGATTATGCAGACACCGTCTGCACAATTGGAAAGTACAGATTTAAAACATTTATCAAAAGAAAATGTAATAATAGCCTCTACTCAAAGTGAAATTCTTAGTTTGAAACTTTCGGAGAAAATGATAGAATCACTTTCTTTTTCTCATATTACCTTACTTATTCCTATCACAGACCATTTAAAAAGAAGTTTTTACACTATTGAAGCGATTAAAGGTGTTTGGTCTGTAAGAGAATTGAAAAGACAAATCAATAGTCTTCTGTTTGAACGTTCTGGAATGTCTAAAAAACCAGAATTATTGTTAAAAAAGAATATTTCTCTACCTGAAATTCCCTCTCGCTTGGTAAAGGATATTTACACTTTTGAGTTTTTAGGATTACCAACGAAAGATGCTGTAGAAGAATCTGATTTAGAAACAGCTTTGTTGGATAATTTACGTGATTTTATACTCGAATTAGGAAATGGATTTTGCTTAGAAACAAGGCAAAAACGCATCCTTATTGGTGATGAATACTATTTTATAGATTTAGTATTTTATCATCGTATTTTAAAATGTCATGTTTTAATAGATTTGAAAGTAGATGGATTTAACCATGGTCACGCCGCACAGCTTAATACCTATCTAAATTATTATAAGAATAAAGTAAAAGAAAATGATGATAATGACCCTGTTGGTATTCTATTGGTTACAGGACAAAATAAAACCTTAGTAGAATATGCAACAGCAGGAATGGATAAAAATCTATTTGTAAGCAAATACCTTCTAAAACTACCCAGCGTTGAAAAACTAAAAGCGTTAATTACACAAGAAATTAAAAACATTTAAAATTATGAACTCATCTCAACTTCAAAATATATTTCAAAATGCTTATAATTGTAAAGATTGGCAAGAAGTTCTACAATCAGTCTTTGGTTCAAGACAATTATTTGAAACACCTCGACCTATTTTACTCCCAAGTAATGAATTAGCTACACAAGCATTTGAGTTAGGAAGTTTAACCACCTCTGATGATAGAATTATAGGATTTTACCAGATTGATTTAACGGATAATGTTTGGTTGCAACGCAATAAAGTAGGCTTACGAGAATTGCTAAGAAATATTTATACGTATGATGTGGACGGTGCTATCGTTGTTTTTGTTCAAAAAGAAAAATGGCGACTTTCTTTTGTTTCAGAAATAAAAGTTCGTAACGCAGAAGGTGAAATTGTAGAACAAATAACAGAACCCAAACGCTACACCTATCTTTTGGGTAAAGGCGAAAAAGTAAGAACGCCTGCCGAGCGATTTGCCGGCATGCAAAACAAAACAATTACCTTAGAAGATATTCGTCAACTTTTCTCTGTATCAACACTTACCAAAGAGTTTTACAACGAACTTTTTCAATGGTATCAATGGGCTTTATCAAATGAAATAGATATTACCTTCCCCCGAAATACATCTACAGCCGATGACAATAGAGAAAACTTAGAAGAACAAATTATTCGACTGATAACTCGTTTGCTTTTTGTGTGGTTTATAAAACAAAAACAGCTCGTTCCAGACTATTTGTTTGATTCTAAATTTTTAAAAGATAAACTAAGCAACTTTAATCCTCAAGACAATAAAAACGGAAATTATTATAATGCCATTTTGCAAAATCTTTTTTTTGCCACATTAAATAAACCTATCAATGAACGTACATTTGCCAAAGAAAAAAACGCTCGTGATATTAAAACACTTTATCGTTATGCCGAAATGTTTTCTATTGATGAACAGGAAATAATAGACTTATTCAAACCCATTCCTTTCCTAAACGGTGGCTTGTTTGAGTGTTTGGATAAAGAAATTTCAACCGATGGAGTTAAATATCACTTAGATGGTTTTAGTCGCAACGACCATCAACAAGCCAATGGACGCTATAGCCACCGTGCATTTATCCCTAATTGTGTTTTCTTTGACAAAGAAAAAGGAATTATCCCACTATTAGAACGCTATAATTTTACGGTAGAAGAAAATGCACCCGAAGACGTACAAGTAGCACTTGACCCTGAATTATTAGGAAATGTTTTTGAAAATTTATTAGGAGCTTTTAATACTGAAACCAAAGAATCTGCCCGAAAACAAAGCGGTAGTTTTTATACTCCACGCGAAATTGTGGACTTTATGGTAAATGAAAGTTTACAAACTTATCTGAATCAGCACTTAGGAAATATTGACCTAAGCGGTAACGTATCTGATACTGATAAAAAGAGTATTTATGATACTTTGCTAAATATTAAAATTCTCGATCCCGCCTGTGGTTCAGGTGCTTTTCCCATGGGAATATTAAATGGCATTATCAATCTACTTGAAGGAATTGGTGTAGCAGAACAGTTAGATATGTATAAACTAAAAATAAATCTCATTGAAAATTGCATATATGGGGTTGACATGCAAACTATTGCTGCACAAATAAGTAAACTTCGTTTCTTTATTTCACTTATTGTTGAACAAGGAGAGATGGATAAAAACAAAGAAAATTACGGAGTAATTACTCTCCCCAACTTAGAAACCAAGTTTGTAGCGGCAAATACCTTAATTGGCATACAAAAAAGGAAAGTTCAGGGAAATTTATTTGAAGACCCAGAAATTGAACCAACTAAAAAATCAATCTTAGAAGTACGACACGAACATTTTTATGCCAAAAATGCTAAGGAAAAACGCCAACTACGCGATAAGGATGCTATATTACGAAAAAAACTTAGTAAATTATTAGAAGCTAACCACGAGTTTGCTTCCGAAGATGCCAAGCAAGTAGCCCAATGGAATCCATACGACCAAAATGCAAGTTCCCCTTTTTTTGATGCAGAGTGGATGTTCGGAGTAAAAGAAGGCTTTGATATTGTCATTGGGAATCCGCCGTATGTACAATTGCAAAAAAATGGAGGAAAATTGGCAAAACAATTTGAAAATCAAAATTTTAAAACTTTTGCCCGAACGGGAGATATATACAGCCTCTTTTATGAAAAAGGCATTGAATTGCTTAAACCCAAAGGAAAATTATGTTATATCACTTCTAATAAATGGATGCGGGCAGGATATGGCGAAAATACTCGAAAGTTTTTTGCCGAAAACACCAATCCTATTTTATTAATTGACTTTGCAGGTAAAAAAATATTTGAATCTGCAACAGTAGATACAAATATATTACTATTGTCTAAAGAAAAGAATCAATTAAACACAAGAGCTTGTGTAGTGAAAAGTGATGTGTTAAATAATTTGAGCGATTATATTAGACAAAATAGCACAAAATGCAATTTTAATTCAAGTGAAAGTTGGATTGTTTTAAGTGAAATTGAACAAAGAATAAAAGCTAAAATAGAAGCTGTTGGCACTCCATTGAAAGAGTGGGATATAAATATTTATCGTGGGATTTTAACTGGATACAATGAGGCTTTTATCATAGACGGAAAGAAAAAACAAGAAATTTTAGACAATTGTGAAACACCAGTAGAACGTAAAAAAACAGATGAACTTATAAGACCCTTATTGAGAGGACGTGATATTAAAAGATATTCTTATGAGTTTGCAGATAAATATTTATTATTTATTCCTTGGCACTTCCCTTTACATAATAACCCTAATATTAAAGGAGCGTCATTAGAAGCTGAAGAAGCATTTAGTAGTCAATATCCAGCTGTTTACAATCATTTATTGCAATATAAAGAACGGCTTTCAAATCGTAATAAATCCGAAACAGGAATACGCTATGAATGGTACGCTTTACAAAGATGGGGAGCAAATTATTGGGAGGATTTTTCTAAACAGAAAATAATATATCCAAATATGACAAAGTTTTTACCATTTGTTTTGGATAAAAATAAAATGTTTCCAAATCCTAAATGTTATGTAGTAACTGGAAAACACATAGAGTTT
>JAAYRN010000301.1 GCA_012518765.1 Bacteroidales bacterium | reverse complement strand
AACGCAAATAGGAAATAGTTCAATTCCTAAAAATAAAAATACAAATCTTAACACGGTAAACACCAATCCCTTACGATGCCCCGACGTAGAAACTTCAAAACAAATGATGAAACTATTGCATCAAATAGCAAGCAAAAAAGATAGCATAGGAGCACAAGTAATGTGTAAGGTGGAAAATTTACCCATCGGATTGGGCGAACCTGTGTTCGACAAACTAAACGCCGACCTAAGCAAAGCATTGATGAGCATTCCCGCCGCCAAAGGCATAGAATTTGGCATTGGTTTTGATGCTGCACGCATGAAAGGTTCGGAATACAATGATTTATACAAGGAAAATTTTAAAACCCATACCAATCACGCCGGAGGAATACAAGCAGGAATCTCAAACGGAGAAATTCTTTATTTTTCCATGGCATTCAAACCCATACCGTCTATTATGAAAGACCAACAAAGTATAAATAAACAAGGAGAAAAGGCTATATATAAAGCCGGTGGAAGACACGATATATGCGTTGTTCCCAGAGTTTTATCCATTGTCGAAGCCATGACTGCTTTGGTATTAGCCGACCACTTACTACGTAATAAAATTAATTAAAAAAAACTAATAAAAAATGACTATACAAGAAGCTGAAGAAAAAATAATTGAAGAATTTTCCTATTTCGATGATTGGATGGATAAATATAATCATATCATTGAGTTAGGTAAAACACTCCCCCTTATTGACCCCATGTATAAAACCGATCAATACTTAATTTCAGGATGCCAATCCAACGTATGGTTACACGCCGATTTTAAAGATGGACGCATTTATTTTAGTGCCGATAGCGATGCCATTATTACTAAGGGAATTGTAAATTTACTCATCCGCGTACTTTCAGGACGTAAACCCGAGGAAATCATACAAGCACCTTTAAGTTACATCGATGACATTGGACTTAAAAACCACCTTTCCCCTACCCGCTCCAACGGATTGGTTTCCATGATTAAACAAATGAAACTATACGCCATAGCCTACCAACATAAAAACCAACAATAAAAATGAAAAGCAAAGATACCTTACGAGAAGAAATCATTGAGGAACTCAAAAAAATATACGACCCCGAAATTCCCGTTAGCATTTGGGACTTGGGCTTGATATACGACATTGATATTTCGGAAAAATACGAAGTTTTGATTACCATGACTTTAACCTCACCCAACTGCCCCGTAGCCGAAAGCATGCCCTTAGACGTTAAGCATGCTATAGAAAAAATACCGGAGCTAAAAGAAGTAAAAGTCAAAGTTACATTCTCGCCTCCCTGGGATATGAGTAAATTATCCGAAGCGGCTATGTTAGAACTTGGTTTTCTCTAAATTTCACTCTTCCCCATAAAGACGGAGGTCTTGAGTCGTTAGTCAAAGGACGGAGGACAAAAGACTGAAAAATATTTTTTCATTTTCTAAAAATTATATACAAAAAAAATATACTTTTGTAAAAAAACAAAGAATATCTAAAACACGTCATAGGTTATATTAATGTGCTTGGAGTTTGATTATAAGTAAGTTAAATTAATATTTAAGATAAAAATGAAATGCTAAATTCAATTATATATATATTGAAAGATTTTTTTTGTTTTTTGATACTACCAACAGATAAACAGGATTCTATTCAATTAAAATCGCATAAGGCAAAAAGACTTTTCTCACTTTTAATTATTGATATTCCTTTGATGGGACTTTTAACTGTTCTTGTTAATACTTTTAACAAACTTGGGTGGGTTGAAGTCGAAAATCATCAAACAACTTTACTTCTTGAACTACTACCTGTTT
>JAAYRN010000300.1 GCA_012518765.1 Bacteroidales bacterium | reverse complement strand
CGATTTTAATCAACTCAATAAAACCAATGAAGCTATTAATCACATTATTCCCTACGATTTAATATCAAAAACAATAATTAATCGCAACAAAGAAATATTCGATTGGATAGGTCTGTTTGATCAAAATGTATTGGTACTTTTGATTTTGGTAGTTATAGTGATATGTATTTCCATTATCTCTACCCAACTAACGTTGATGTTGGAACAAATCTCTACCATTGGAATATTGAAAACTATAGGATGCAACGAATTAACCATTCGTAATGTGTTTGTTCACATCAGCACCAATATATTGCTAAAAGGAATGCTGATAGGAAATGGAATAGGCTTGGTACTTTGTTTTTTACAAAGTAAACTTCATTTTATTTCATTAAATCCTGAAAATTATTACATGTCCTATGTCCCTATTGACGTTAGGTGGGAACACCTGTTGCTAACCAACGGAGTGGTAGGTATAATTAGCGTATGTATATTGCTATTGCCAGCGTATTATGTTACTAAAAAAGTACAGGTAGTAGATTCTATACGATTCTCATAAATTTCCATAAATCTATCAAGCAAAACAGTAAAATCTCAAAAAATATTGTTAATGAGAAATATTTTTCATAAAAACACGAAAAGATAAAGATTTTTTTGTTACTTTAGCAAACTGAAATTTTAATGGAGTTACACTATGATAAAGATAAGTAAAATAGTTTGTATCAATGTTTTAGCAATTTTTATTGTTTTTTCTGCTCACGGACAAAAGTCTACAGGAGCTGCTGTAGATGCAGATAAAGCTTTTAATACATTCCAATATAAGATAGCAGCAGAAATGTATAAGAAAGCTTATGGGAAGATAAAACGAAATCCAGTAGAGAAAAGAAGAGTCATGTTTCGCATGGCTGAATGCTACGTGATGACAGGAGATAACAGACGAGCTAAACAACAATATTTAAGATTGGAAAGGGTTAATTATCAGAAAGATAATCCGTTAATCTTTTTACGTCTTGCAGATATTTATCGTGTAGAAAAAAACTATCCTACAGCATTGGAGTATTACAAGAAATACAAAAAAGCAAAACCAGCAGACCCTCGTGTTGACAGTAGAATAGAATCCTGTGAGGTAGCACCAGAGTGGATTAACAATCCAACACGACACGAAGTAGGAAACTTAAAACGATTCAATACACCTAAGAGTGAATGGTCTCCCTCGTGGGGATCTCCCAATAAACAAAATCAAATTGTATTCACGTCTTCTCGAGATGGAGGCGTAGGTAAAAGAGAAGATGTTTGGTCAGGTCAGTCATTTTCAGATCTTTATGTATCTAATAAACCAAGAAGTAAAAATGTTGACTTTCCCGGAGAATGGACTACCCCTATGCTTTTCGACAATACGGGTGTAGTAAATACCGAACACAACGAAGGAGAAGCCACTTTTAATCCAAGAGGAACCACCGTCTATTTTACACGATGTATGAATGAAAAGAAAACAATTTCATATTGTAAAATATATCAAGCGACCAAAAGAGGAAGATCGTGGACAGAACCTCAATTAGTTG
>JAAYRN010000299.1 GCA_012518765.1 Bacteroidales bacterium | reverse complement strand
GTTTTTATTGGTGGCGGCAATTACACGCACATCTACTTTAATGTCTTTTTCGCCTCCTACGCGTGTGATTTTATGTTCTTGCAACGCTCTCAATACTTTAGCTTGAGCCGATAAACTCATGTCGCCTATTTCGTCTAAAAAAAGAGTTCCGTTGTCGGCTAATTCAAAATTACCTTTTCGCTGTTTGATAGCAGATGTAAAAGAACCTTTTTCATGACCAAAAAGCTCACTCTCAATCAATTCTGTTGGTATTGCTGCACAGTTTACTTCTACAAATGTATGAGACGAACGCTCGCTTTTTTCGTGCAACCAATGAGCTACCAATTCTTTACCCGTTCCATTTTCTCCGGTTATCAATACACGAGCATTGGTGGGGGCTACTTTTTCTATAGTTTGCTTTAATTCGACAATGGCTTGAGATTCACCAATAATATCGTATTTTTTATCTACTATTTTTTTGAGTTTTTTAGTTTCTCTCACTAAATGTTGTTTATCTTTGGCATTTCGAACCGATACAAGCAGTCGGTTTAAATCGGGAGGTTTGGTAATAAAGTCATAAGCTCCTTTTTTTATAGCATCTACGGCGGTGTCTATATCTCCGTGTCCTGTAATCATAATAACGGGAGTGTCGGAAATAAGTTGAATTTTTGATAATAGTTCAATTCCATCCATGCCGGGCATTTTGATGTCGCATATAATCACATCAAATTTTTCATTTTCCAATATAGATAGTGCTTTAGCTGCATCTTCCGCATCTACTACGGTGTAATTTTCGTATTCCAATACATCGCGTAAAGCAAACCGAATGGCTTCTTCATCGTCGATAATGAGTATTCTTTGTACGCTCATAAAGTAATCTTTTTGTTATCATCTTATTAACGAGTTATCAAAATATTTATTTTAAGATGAATGGATAATGCTATTTTTTGATTACATTTGATTTTTTTTTCAAAACAATGCATTAAAAAAATGTTTACTTTTGTAAATTGGATTGTTTTTTATAGATTTAATTTTTATATAAGATAAGAACCTCATACTCTGTAGTCAAAACACGTGGATATAAACAAAGTTGAACATATAGATTTACATTGGTTTGCGGCTAAAACCAGACCGCGTCAAGAAAAATCTATAAAAAATCGTTTAGATACCTTAGATATTGTTAATTTTGTTCCTCTTCGGACAGAAATTAGGCAGTGGAAATACCGTAAAAAGAAAGTTATTGTACCTGTAATTCCTCATTTAGTGTTTATTAGGAGTGATTATAAAACATGCAACGACCTTATTCAACAACACGGAATGAAAATATGGTTTATGAAAGATTTGGTTTCAAAGCAAAACCTGATTGTTCCTGAAAAACAAATGAATGATTTTATATTTTTAATGAATGCCCGCGAGGGAAATGTGGAGGTTTTGTCTACCAACCTCAAACAAGGTGATAAGGTGTTGGTAACAGAGGGAGTATTTAAAGGTATAGAAGGAGAATTAGTTAAGATAAATAACAAGCAAAAAGTAGTGGTCAATTTAAAGGGAATTATAGCCGTATCGGTCGAAATTAAAAGTTTATTTTTAGAAAAAATATAGTATTAAACATGGCATCGGAAAACACGAAGAGAATAGCTAAGAATACAGGAATGTTATACTTCCGTATGCTGGTAACTATGTTAGTTAGTCTTTATACTTCCCGTGTTATTCTGCATGCTTTGGGAGTTGATGATTTTGGCGTTTTCGGTGTAGTAGGCGGTGTTATTGTTCTGTTGTCGTTTTTAACCAATGCTTTATCTACAGCTATGCAACGTTTTTTAGCCTTTGAGTTGGGCAAGGGCAACAAGGAACAATTAAAGAAAATATTTGGTGTAGGTATAAGCGTACAATTGATGGTGATAGTCATTGTGTTGATTTTGGCTGAAACCATAGGTTTATGGTTTGTAAATTATAAATTAAAAATTCCCCTTGATAGAGTATATGCTGCCAATTGGGTGTATCAATTTACAATTATAACTTTCATTATCAATTTGTTGATAGTTCCCTACAACGCTGTACTGATTGCATACGAAAAAATGACTTTTTATGCGTACATGAGCATAGCCGAATCGGTTTTGAGGTTGACTATGGCTTTGCTTCTGCAATTTATGATTTTTGATAAACTAATAGCTTATGCGGGATTTATAAGTGCTATTGTATTTATTATATTTCTTTTATACTTTTTTTATTGTAGGCGAACCTTTGCCATTAGTCGAACTTTTGCTTTGTGGGAGCCTCAACTTTTTAAAAAGTTAATGAGTTTTTCGGGCTGGAGTGTTTTGGGCACTTTTTCCGATGTAGCAGTGGTTCAGGGAATTAATTTGTTATTAAACATGTTTTTTGGTGTTGTAATCAATGCTGCTATGGCTATAGCTTACCAAGTCAATGCTGCATTAAATAGCTTTGTATTGAATTTTCAAACTGCATTCAAACCCCAATTAATTAAGGTATATGCATCTGAAAATAAAGCATACCTACATTCACTTATAGTTCAAACCTCCAAATTATCATTTTTTCTTCTATTGATTTTAGTAACTCCCGTATTATTAAATACTTCCATTATATTACAGTGGTGGTTGGTAACGGTACCTGATTATGCTGTGATTTTTTGTCAACTGGTGATTATTTCATCATTAATTGATTCGATAGCAGGACCTTTGTGGATAACTATGCAAGCTACTGGAAAAATAAAGGTATATCAAATAGTTATCAGTATCGTTTTATTGTCTAACTTGGTCATATCTTATATGTTACTCAAAAAAGGATTTGACGCTACGGCAGTGTTGTGGGTTCGTATTTTTATTTGCGTACTTGCGTTGTTTGTTCGTTTGTTTTTCGTTAGCAAGTTAACCCATTTCCCTCTACGTTTGTTTTTTAGTAAAGTATTGTTAAAGATAGTTTTAGCTTGTGTTATAGCCTTGCCTTTGCCTCTGTTGGCTCATTATTATATGCAAGGTTGGCAGGCACTATTGTCAACTACAATACTTTCGGTTATATGTATTGGTTTATGTGTTTATTTTATTGTGTTACAGTCAGATGAAAGGGAATTTGTAAATAAAATATTAGTTAAGTTTATTAAAAAATCAAAGTAATATATGCAAGCAATTATTTTAGCCGCAGGCATGGGCAAACGTTTGGGCAGCTTAACCAAAGACAACACCAAGTGTATGATTACGGTCAACGGTACAACTCTCATTGAGCGTTTGTTAAATCAATTGGATACATTGAATTTGAGTAAAATTGTTTTGGTAGTAGGGTATAAATCAGCGGAATTGATAGCGTTTATAGAAACTTTAAATGTAAAAACTCCCCTTGTTTATGTTCACAACGAAATTTACGACAAAACCAACAATATTTACTCACTTTATTTAGCAAAAGATTATTTATTGTCGGAAGATACTTTACTGTTGGAATCGGATCTTATTGTAGAAGACAGTGTGATACCTAAGCTGTTGCATCATCCTTATCCCAGTTTGGCTTTGGTTGCAAAGTTTGAAAGTTGGATGGATGGAACCGCCGTTATGTTGGACAAAGATGATAATATTTTACGTTTTATTTCCAATAAAAACTTTTCTTTTGAAGAAATTCCCGACTATTATAAAACGGTAAATATCTATAAATTTAGCAAAGCATTTTCAACTACCCACTACGTTCCTTTTTTGGAAGCATACAGTAAAGCTTTGGGTAATAATGAGTATTACGAACAAGTGTTGAGAGTAATCACATTGTTAGACAAGCCAGAAATTAAGGCTTTGCGATTAGATAAGGAGTTGTGGTACGAAATTGATGATATTCAAGATTTAGACATTGCCGAATCGGTGTTTGCCGACGACAAAGAATCGTTGAATAAAATCAGTACACGATACGGCGGTTATTGGAGATATCCACACATGATTGATTTTTGTTATTTAGTCAATCCTTACTTTCCAAATCAACGCTTAATGGCTGAAATTAAAGCTAATTTTGAACGATTAATGTGTGAATACCCTTCGGGATTAAATGTGAATAATTTATTGGCAGCCAAAGATTTTGGTGTAAATAAAAACTATATTTGTATAGGAAATGGAGCCAGCGAACTGATAAAGTCGTTAAGCTCTTTGTTGTCAGGAAAATTCGGAATTATTTATCCCACTTTCGAAGAATATCCCAATCGGTTGGATAAAAGTAGAATAGAGCCTTTTTATATTGATAATGAAAATTATACATATACTTCGGACGATATCATACGTTTTTATGATAACAAATCCATATCCAATCTTGTCGTGATTAATCCAGACAATCCTTCGGGAAATTTTATTCCCCAAAGTGATTTACTCAAACTCTGCGATTGGAGTTTAAAAAATAAGATTAAACTCATTGTTGATGAGTCGTTTCTTGATTTTTCTACCGAAGCGGAAGCCACCACCTTACTAAATGATGACATATTGGAAAAATATCCAAACCTGTTGATTGTTAAAAGTATATCCAAATCTTATGGCGTTCCCGGTTTGCGTTTGGGCTTTGTGGCATCTTCCAATCAAGCCTTGATGGATAGCATAAAAAAAGATGTAACTATTTGGAATATAAATTCTTTTGCCGAGTTTTACATGCAAATATTCGGCAAATATCAACATGATTATGAGCAGGCATGCGTAGCTTTTATAAACGAAAGAAAACGTTTTTATGATAAATTACAAGCAATTGACTTTTTGAGAATTATACCCTCTCAAGCCAATTATTTTTTGTGCGAAATCACTCAAAAATACACAGCCAAACATTTGACAGAAATTATGCTCAGTCAATTTAATATTTTGATTAAAAATTGTGATACCAAAACAGGGGGCAAGAATTATATTCGTATAGCCATTAGAAATGAAGCTGATAACAATGCAATTGTTGAGGCATTTAAAAAATTACAATAAAATAAATGATGGAAAATAAAAAAATGCGTCTTTGTATTTGCGGAGGAGGTGGATTGGGACATACAATCGCTGGAATTGTTGGCGAAAATCAACAGTATGAGGTTAAT
>JAAYRN010000298.1 GCA_012518765.1 Bacteroidales bacterium | reverse complement strand
TACCCGCTACGGTAATGAATAAAGAGCGTATTATTGTTTTGTCTGATATTTTTCATTTAGCCGAAGACTTAAACAAGCATTCTTTGATTGAAGAGAACATAATGATACCTTTTGTTGAATCTTTAGAGCTGAAAATCAATGAATAAAAAATATAAAATTCTTATTTTAGAGCCATCTCTTTTGATAGCTTCGGGTATGGAATCTATGTTGGCTAACAGCTTGCAATTTGATGTGGTGGGTATGATTGACTCTTTTGATAAAATACACGAAAAAATCATTTCCTTAAAACCAAATATTCTAATTATCAATCCATTGACTATAGGTCATTGCAAACGATACATGGTGAAAAGTTTGTTTCAGTCGTATAACGATTTGATTTTAATAGCTATGCAAACTACCTACGTAGAACAAGGGGTGTTGAAACAATATCACGCCGTAATTGAAATTAACGACAATCAACAGAAAATAGAATCCAAACTTAGGGAATCGATTCATAGCATTGGAGACGATACTGCAAGAGACAATCACGAGCTTTCGGACAGAGAAAAAGATGTGTTAATAGCTGTAGCACAAGGGAAAATGAATAAAGAAATAGCTGAGGAATTACATATTTCTATACATACGGTTATTTCGCACCGTAAAAATATCACACGCAAAACAGGTATTAAATCTGTTTCGGGCTTGACGGTTTACGCTTTACTAAATAATTTAGTTAGCGAAAGTCTTATACAAAAATAAATTAGCTAATTTTCAATACTTCCGATTTTATTTTTTGAACCAAAATGCGGGCATGTTTCTCCATAGCCTCAAAGGTTTGACCGGCTATGTGAGGCGATAAAATTACCTTTGGCGATTGTGCCAAATAGTGCATGGCTTCGTCCCAATCTTCAATGGCTTTGTTTTGAAGTCTTATATTTTCATACTCCAATACATCCAAAGCAGCCGCTTTGACCTTTCCTTTTTTAATGGCTTGTACCAAGTCGGCGGTGTTGAGTATTTTTCCCCGTGAGGTATTGATGAGGTAGATGTTTTTGTGAAAAGATTGCAACCATGATTCGTTTACATAATAATGGTTTTCAGGTAAATAATTGATGTGTAAACTTACTATATCGGCTTTTTCCCAAATTTCTTGCAAGGGAACTTCCTGTATGTTTTTACTGCCAAAATTAGATTTGAATTTGTCGTGTACCAATATATTACATCCGAAAACGCTCAATTTATGGGCTATGTTTTTTCCCATAGTTCCGTAGCCTATGATGCCTATGTGTTGGCTACCCAATTCAAATCCCATGTTGTTTTTTCTATCCCAAATCCCATTTTTCACCTCTTTATCTGCTTGTTGGCTATGTCGAAGTAGATTTAAAATTTGTGCAATGCTAAATTCAGCTACGGCATCGGCATTGCCTTCGGGTGAATGTAAGCAATGTATATTTTTAGTTTTAGCGTATTCAGTGTCAATGTTTTCCATTCCAGCACCTATGCGTGCAATAAATTGTAAATTTTCAGAACAGTCAATCAGTTGCTTGTCTATTGCAAATTTGCTACGAACCACATAACCCGTATATTGATGAGCCACAGGTAGCAAATCAGCATAAGTCATGTTTGTTTTATCTATTTCATAACCCAAGGCGATTAGTTCTTGTTCCATATAAGGGTGGGCTGGATCGATATATAAAATTTTGGGCTTCATGTTTTTTATTTTGACTGGGTGATTTGTCGTAAATTTTTAAATTCTTTTTTATATATGATGGCTATAAAAATCAACAAAATAAAACCGTTTACAATGGTCTTAATCAGTAATTTGTGAGAGGTTAATTTGTCAAAAGGAATAACGAAATAACTAATGATAAATAAAAATAGGGCTAAGAAGATATAAAAACTTATTTTTTTGAGGTTGTAATTGATAGGATAATGTTTTTGTCCCAACCAGTAGGAGGCTACCATCATACATAAATAAGTGATAAAATGTGCCCAAGCAGCTCCCATATAGCCTATTATGGGAATTAAATTAAAATTAACAACCAATGTAATGATAGCTCCTCCTACGGAAATATAAGCTCCGTATTTGGTTTGTCCGGTAAGTTTATACCAAATACTTAAGTTGAAAACTATACCTAACATCATGTAAGCCAATAAAACAATAGGAACTACCCTGAGTCCTTCGTGATAAGGTGCACTTACAAAATATTTGATGTAATCGAGAAATAGGGTGGTGGCTAAAAAGATAAAACTACATACTATGACAAAGTAGGTCATTACAACGGCATAGGATTCTTTGGCATCTTTTTCTTTAAATTTGGAAAAGAAAAAAGGTTCTGCTGAATAGCGAAAAGCCTGTATAAACAAGGACATTATCACCGCTATTTTAAAACATGCACTGTAAACACCCACGTTATGCATGGCTATATTGAGGTTGTCGGATGATAAGTTTTTGATTAAAATACGGTCGAAAGTTTCGTTGATAATTCCAGCTAATCCTAAGATAAGTAACGGAAGAGCGTATTTTAACATGCGTTTAATAAGCGAAAAATCAATGTGGAATTTCAGCCCTTTGCTGGATGTTATGAGCAACAACATTTGCAAGGCAGAAGCGATTAAATTAGCTATAAAAATATAACCTATACCTATTTCGGGACGGTAGATATAAGAAAAGAAAGAAACGCCTATTCCGTTTTTAATCATTAAGGGACAGAACCATAGGAAAAATAGATTGAAAAATACAGACACAACTATGTTGAAAATTTTAATGAATGCAAAACGAAAAGGTCGGTTTTCGGAACGCAAACGAGCAAAAGGAATACTACTAATTACATCTAAACTTACAATAATAGCAAACCAGCGAATGTATTCTGGATGAGATGGATATTGTAGTAGATTGGCAATAGGTTGAGATAAAAACAAGGAAAGAAACAAAAATAAAGAAGTGGTAATGGACAATGTCCAAAACGAAGAGCTAAATACTTTTAACTTGTTGTTTTCCATGCTTGAAAAGCGAAAAAAAGCAGTTTCCATTCCGTAGGTCAATACTACCATGAGTAAGGCTACGTAGGCATACATTTCGCCTACAACTCCGTATTCGCGAGGGTCTAAAAAGATATAAGTGTGGAAGGGAACTAATAGATAATTGAGCAATCTACCTATGATGGTTGTACTACCGTAGACGAGTGTTTGATTGGCTAATTTTTTAAGTTCAGTCATTGAAAGATGTAATAATTACTTTTTTACAAAAATACTAAATTAATAGAAGTGAAAAATGCTTGTGTGAGTTTTTTTATGAAGTAGGTTTTTTGAAATAATCCAATGCCAATTTTAATGAAAATACATGGGAATATATGGCTACAGACATATCGCCCAAATCGGTAAAAGCATAATCGATGCTTAGAATTTTTTTAATGGTAAATCCTAATCCAATATTTACCTGACAACTAAATACTTCCTTTCCTTCTATGTTTTTTTCTTTTTGCAAATTTCCGAGTCCAGAGCGTATAAATACAAAATCTTTATAGCCAAATTCTATACCTACATGAGGTTCAAAGGAAACTGTTTTTGTGGAGAGCAAAGAGTTTCTTTTTCCATCAAAAGGCATGTCTATATCCATGGTAGCCATAGTTGTAAATCCTTTTCCCAATTCAAAATTACGTCCAAATCCAAAAGATAAACGGGGTAGGGTAACTTCTAATCCGTTGGTAGGTATTTCGTTGTTGGTGGCATCAAATACATTTTTCATTTCATCGGTAAGTTGATAACTCCATGCGTTGAAAGTGGATGTAATGTCTCGAGCAAGCAATCCGAGTTTCCATTTCTTTATTTCGTATTGTAAACCAGCATCTAAACCAAAGCCCCAAGCACCGGCGAAACTTCCTATTTTACGTTTGATGAGTTTGAAATTTACTCCCAAAGTCAAATTTTCTATAGGTAACTGTCTGCCGTAGGTAAACAAGGCAGCCCAGTCGGCTACTGAAAAATAAGTAATGCGGTCGTAGTTTATGTTTCCTTGATTATCAATTAACTGCGTGGTGTTTGGAATGCCATCTACTCCCAAACGCAGAAGCGTAAAACCTATGCTTTGCTTTTCGTCTATGCGGTAAGAAAGTCCCATGTAATCGTAGTTGGCTATGTCTGCATAATACGCAGCGTGCATCAATAAAATTTCGTATTTTTTTTCTACATTGGCTATGCCTGCTGGGTTCCAATAAGATGAAGTAACATCGTTTACCACAGCTACTTGGGTGTTTGCTAAGGATAAACCTTTGGCACCTGCTCCTAAGTTTAGAAAATCATTGCTATATTTAGTCTGAGCAGCTACATAAGTACTTAGTAGCATAAAGGCTGTAATAATATGAATAGACAATGTTTTCAATCAAATATGTTTTTCAGTTCAACGATTTTAATGAAGTGTTTATTTTGTGTTTTTATGGAATATGTATCCGCATGCAAAGTTTTTTTAGAAAATAGAACTAAAATTCAAAGCGTAGTTTAGCGTTAAATAATCTTGGTGTAAGGTAGTTAGGTATACGATAGGTTTCTCCATTTATGTCTTTTACATAGGAGTAGGAAATGATGTTGTAATGGTTGAATATGTTAAATACTTCGAGAGTTAGGTAAGCGGCATTAAACACACGGAAAGGATTTTTGGGGTTGGTAATGGAGGCGTTGTTGATAAATTGCCACGAAAAACCCAAGTCAGCTCTAAAGTAAGGTTTAGCACTTCGAAAAGCATACAATGCCCTTGAGTAACCGGGAGGAGAATAAACAAGTGGAGTGCTGTAAATAAGGTTGATATGTGCTTTTAACATGGGTATACGCGGAACTTTATCTTGGAAAAACAGGTTGATAGAAAATCGTTGGTCGGTTAAACGAGGGATGTAACCTGGATATACAATGCTATCGTATACAATATTTTCAGGCTCGAAAGTAATTTTTCGAGCGCTATCCAAATAAAGATAATAAAAATCACCAATGATGTCTTCTTTTGAATTCATAATTGAGAATGAAAGCCAGGATTCAAGTCCAGGAACTATTTCGCCTGAAAGTTTAGCATCTATACCCACTGCGTAACCTTTGGCATCGTTTTTTCCTGAATATATTATCCGCACATTATCGATAGAGTAAGTAATTAAGTCGTTTAAGTATTTGTAATATATTTCGGAACTTAATTTGAATGGTCTGCCTACGATACGAAACATATAATCGTAACCTACAATGGCATGATATGATTTTTGCGACTTGATGTCTTTGTTTAAATTACCATTCAAATCACGCATTTCTTTATAGAAAGGGGGTTGAAAATACATTCCTCCAGCTACATAAAAAGATATATTTGTTTTGATTTTAGGTTGGTATGTTAATCGTATGCGGGGAGTTATAATAAATTCTTGGTTGAAACTCCAATACGAAAATCTGACTCCTCCGGTTAAGGTAACTAAATAAGTGCTGTCTTCAAATGTGCGTTTGTCTTGTACAAATCCCGAAAACCTAACACTTTGTAAGTGATTTTTGGCATATAAATAATCGTTGATATTTAGTGTGCGAATATCGGAATTTAGAGGTACTGAATCGCCGGGTTTGTGGGGAATAAAGGGGAGGGTATAAAAGGCTGAATCGTGTAAACGCCATTCGTTTAATTCATCTTTTATTAATTCGCCTTGTGTTTTAAGCCCCCAAGTAATTAGGTCGTGGTTTAATTTGTGCGAGCCTTTTATTTCACCATGTATCAAGTTGGCTTGTAAGAAGTTTCGTCCATGATGTAAATCGCTACCTACTGCTTTGGATGAAAGGTCACTACCTAATTCATCCGAACCAAAATCGGTGTTTACGTCGCTTAAAAAATACTGTCCTTCTATGTCGAAAGTTTCTTTTTCAATGGAATTAAAATAAGATACAATAAATTGAAAATCATTATTTTCATCCATAGTGTAGGTGCTGATGAAAGAGGTAAATACTGTTTGGTATGCATCTACTTCTTGTCCGTCGAAATAAACTCTCAAACGTTTTACATGGTTTATAGGTCCAAAGGTGGTTTCGCGTATACTCGGAACCAATAGATATTTGTTTAAAGCAAAATTGCTAAATAGTGAAAATTTCCATTTTTCATTGGGTTTATAATTGAGTAATAATTGTGCGTCTGTGGCACTGGGTTTGGATACTCCCTGTGTTTGCATTTTTTTAATTATATATGCATTCGATTGATAACGAACACCTAATAAGTAGGAAAATTGTTGATTTTTACTAGCTCCTTCTATGTGTCCGCCGGCTCCCAATAAACTGCCATACACACTTCCGCCAAAACCAATGGGTGTTTTGTATTTTACATCTAAGACTGAAGACATTTTATCGCCGTATTGAGCATTAAATCCTCCCGACGAAAAATTGACCGATGAAACTAAATCGGGATTAATAAAGCTCAAGCCTTCTTGTTGTCCCGAACGGATTAAAAAAGGTCTATATACTTCACTTCCATTCAAATAAATTAAATTTTCATCGTAATTTCCGCCTCTGACATTGTATTGAGAACTTAATTCATTGTTTGAAATAACCCCCAATCCTGCTGTTTTTATCAAACTTTCTATACTGGAATTTAAAGTTGGTAAATGTGCTACATGTTTTGGATTGATGCGTTCAACACCTGTATTCGGACTGTAGCTTTCTTTAATGGATATGCTGGGTAGCATAATTTCGGTTGGGTTTAGAACGATGGATAACTGTATGCGTTTTTCGCTTTCGGCATAAACAAGAATTTCTTTGGAAGAATATCCTAAGGATGTGATTAGTAATGTAGTGTGTTTTTTTGTTTCAATTTTTAATTCAAACCTGCCGGCTTCATTGGTTGTGGTACCTTGCGAAGGATTGCCTTTAACAGTGATATTAACTAATTCCAATGGAATACCCGATGTATCTGTTATTTTGCCATATACTTTGGTTGTTGCTGTGTTTTGAGCAAAAATACCAATGCCTGAACAGCAAATGAGGAATAAAAGAATATGAAATTGCCTCCACAACATATACGTGTAATGCGTGTTTGAATGAAAATAACTTGGTTTGAAATCAATTCTGTTTTATTACGAAAAATAAAATGATTTATTGTATTTCACTCAAACATTCATAAAAAATTATATCTTTGTAGCTCAATAAAAAAACGCAACTGTGAGTAAGAATAAATTAGAGAAATTCGCTGAAAATGCAACCTTTCCAAACTTTTTTCAATATCCATTTGAAGAAATATCGCAAGCCGATGCACCTTTAAAAGGGAAATGGCAAGCCGATTTTTTTAAAAACGATAATCCCATTGTGTTGGAATTGGGGTGTGGTAGGGGAGAGTATACTATAGAATTAGCCAAACGCTATGAAAATAAGAATTTTATAGGCGTAGATAAAAAAGGCTCCAGGATGTGGAAAGGATGTAAATATTCGGTAGAAAATAACATGAAAAATGTTGCTTTTATACGTACTCAAATACAATTTTTATCTCATTTTTTTGGCGAAAACGAAGTGAGTGAAATTTGGCTTACTTT
>JAAYRN010000297.1 GCA_012518765.1 Bacteroidales bacterium | reverse complement strand
ATTTGAACTGAATTTTCCCGTTCCTAAAAACAAACGAGAATGAAAAACTTTATCTGCAATTGATAGCTTATGCATGGTCTTATTTTTTTATTTTAAATACAATCAATTTCCTGTTTTTTACACCTGCAAAAGTAGTCATTTTTTTAAGGAAATATACTTGTTTTACGGGTATAAAAAATATAAATTATTTAAACCTTGTTTTTTTTATCTTGTTTTTTACGTAAAATTACCAAATAGTAGTTTTGATATATAAAAAAGTATATATTTGCACTTGTAAATCAATACAACTCTTAATCTTATAAAAGTAGCTGATAATTATTTTTTTATTATGAAGAAACATTTAATTCATTTTTTGATAATTGTACAGTCTATTGTTTTTTCAATGGCTCAACATCAAACGTCTTACATCAATCAATACATAAGTTTAGATACAGTATTGTTGTTCCCTAATAAAATAAGAGTTAATAATGCCCCCTTAGCTTATAGTTTATGGGGGCATTCACTTGCTTTTATAAACTATAACGGTTTCATATCTGATACCATCAAGGTGTGTTTTTATGATTTAAAAACTCATCAGATTAATACCGTACATCTATGTGTAACTGATTTTTTCGATAAAACTATTCGAATTATTTTTTTAGCTCATAATGAAAGTTACATTTGTATAGGAGATTTTCATCAAGTGTATGTGTTTAGAAAAGTGGAGGAAAAATACGTGTATGACAAAAATATACAGATAGATAAATATGTATCGTATGTTAGTTTTTTAGATAGCAATACCTTATTTTTATATGGTATAAAAAATGGACAAAATCCTCCTTCTTCTCTTTCTACATACCATATAAAAACTGGCGAAAAGATAAAAGAAATTAACCCTGATTTTCAGCATCCTTTGTTTTCTTATTTTGGTCCAAAAAATGTGATAGACGTAAAAAATGATAAAATTTTGTTTTCTCACCAACGCCATTATATGTCTACAATTTTTTATAAAAACTTAGACACTGCACACAATATAGAAGCAAAACACATTAAATGGATAGAACTAAATAACAAATATATAGAAAAAATAAATCGTAAATACGATATAACCTATCCACTAAATATAATCGATGCTGTTGAAAAAAAACATCCTCATATTCATCAGCAACGTTGGGCTTATTTGATTAATGAAGATAAAATAATATGTGTATATCAACCTCCTTACCACAAAAATAAAATCCCTGTATCCATGATAGATATTTGGGAGAAAAAAGAGGATGTATTTGAATTAAAGGAGCAAGGGATTATGGATTTATTAGGTATAAAAGCTGAAAATGATAGCATAGGGAATCACTCTTTTGGATTGGGGTTTTTATCAGGAAGTCAATATGTGTTTACAGATAATCAAGTAATTGTATTCAAATCTTATGCAGCTAACATCAATCCTCTTTATATGCAACTTTCTGATTTTTACAAGCAAACAAATGAATATTTTTTAAAAAATAGTCCCGTAGTGGCAATATACGTATATACTCACACTTTTTAATCTATGAAGTACTCACGATTTTTTTTAATAATAGCTTTTATAGTTGGTTTGGAATACACAGGAATTTCCCAATCAAAATTCCAAGCTCAATCTATGGATAATCAGACAATAAATATTTGTGATAGCTCTACATGTTTTGTGTTATACTATGAAAGTGGTGGTTGTAGTTTGTGTTTTCAAGTCTTGCTGTCTTATTGTGAAGATTATGTAAAAAATCATCCAAACACCCAGCTTGTGGTAATGATAAGAGGCTATAAATATGATATATTAGGTATGCGTATGCATGCGGATTATATAAAAAAAACTTATCCTTCCGTAAATCTAAAATTGGTGTATGATATAGATGACTTTAAAAGAAAAACCTATTATAAAAAATATAAAATATCGCAAATTCCTTCTTTGTTTCTAATAAACAAAGCCAATAATAAAATAAAGTACATCCCTTTTAATAAGCTATTTAAAAAGTCGGATGATATAGAAATTAGCGATTATTTAAAAAGGCAGACATTCTAAAAATGGTTAACAAAATATAGCTACGTATTGTATAAGTTTTAACTATCTTTACAAATATGGCTTACGTTGGCTTGTGCGGTTGGTGTAACTACGATGTCGTTTAGGCATACGTGTTGGGGCAGAGACAGTACAAGGGCTACTATGTCGGCAATATCTTCTCCGCAAAGAGGAGTATAGCCTTGATAAACTTTATCAGCGGCATTTTTATCGCCTT
>JAAYRN010000296.1 GCA_012518765.1 Bacteroidales bacterium | reverse complement strand
TACCGAAAAAGAACGTAATAACCGTATTGAAAAAGCAGGAATAGACTTTGTGTTGAATATTCCATTTACTAAAACATTTGCTTCTTTGTCGTATGCAGATTTTATCCAGTTCTTAACTAATAAAATAAATCTTCATACCATTGTGTTGGGATACAACCATAATTTTGGAAAAAACAGAGAAGGGAATGCAGATTTACTTAAAAAATTAGCAAAAAAATATCACTTTCAAGTAGTAGAAGTAAAACAACACATCGTTAGCTCCTACTCCATCAGTTCCACACTGATACGCAAGTTAATTACGCAAGGAAATGTTCAAGATGCAAATAAACTGCTTGGGTATCCATATAGTGTAGATATACGTATAAAAAAAGAACTTGTAGCCAATCAAGAATTTTGTATATCTTTGCGTTACGCTATAAAAGTATTTCCTACTGAAGGTACTTTTGATGTGAAAATTAAGTCGTACGATGCTAAAATAAGCATTTCAAAGGATAATATGGTACTTGTTTTTGATGAAAAAATAAAAGATATAGCCATAAACCAAACACATAATATTTATTTTATTTAATATTCAATGAAAAGAAAAGACCCTTTTTTAGCTATTAGACCCTATAATGACCAGGAACTACCTTATGCAATCAACAGAATATTAACCAATCAAGGTTTTATAAGCTCTTTAGCCAATTTTATTCCCGATATTTCTTTACCTACAATTGTGAAGCGAATACGTAAGGTGAAATCTTGTTACGAAATGCAAGAAGTGATTTTTGCCCCCATGATACGCACATTTGTTCAGCGTAGTATAGATAAATTAACCTATGGAGGATTTGAAAATTTAGATAAAAATAAACCCTATTTATTCATTGCTAACCACAGAGATATATTGATGGATTCTGCTATTATGCAGCTTTATTTGATTGATAATGGTATGCCTACTTCAAAAAGTGCAGTGGGCGATAATTTGTTGTCTTCTCCTATTTTTACCGATATAGCTAAGATAAGTAATATGTTTACGGTAATTCGTGCCAATACACCCCGAACCATGTTGGTAAATTCTACTTTGTTGTCGGAATACATACGCCACAGTATTGTCAAGGAAAAAACATCGGTTTGGATAGCACAACGCAACGGAAGAACCAAAGACGGATTGGATAAAACACAACAGGGAGTATTGAAAATGTTGTATTCGAGCGAAAAAACAGACGTTTTTCAAAGCCTAAAAAAACTACGAATAGTTCCAGTTACTATTTCTTATGAATTTGAACCTTGCGACTTTATGAAAGCAAGAGAAAGTATACTTACCAAAGAAAATAAAATATACATCAAAGAACACAATGAGGATTATAAAAGTATTACAACGGGAATATTTTCCTATAAAGGAAGGGTACATTTACAATTTGGAGAACCTGTAGATAAGTTTTTTAACCATGATTTGACTTTTAACTCAAGCAACGAACAACTACAGTATGTAACCAATCTTATAGACGAGCAAATGTATCGTAATTATAAATTATTTCCAAATAATTACATTGCATTCGATATGTTAGAAAATAGCAATCGATTTGAGAATGAATACAGTGAAATGGAAAAACGAGAATTCACAAAACATTTAAACCGCAAGGCGAATATTGAAGATGTGAGTTTTGTG
>JAAYRN010000295.1 GCA_012518765.1 Bacteroidales bacterium | reverse complement strand
ATGCCTCACAACACATTGATTTGACTATATTAAGAGGCAATGACACCCTCAATAAATCCTTAGTTGTCGACTCAATGGGAAAATGTGGCATAGGCATAACAGATTTTCCTTACCACACCCAAGCCTATAATTTTGGGCAAATACTTGTGTACGGTTGGAAAGATGCAATCGGTATGTTATCTTTAAATGTCAAGGGATTAAAAAAGATTGTTACAGGAAAAGAAAATGCAAGCGAATCGGTTGCGGGTCCCATAGGTATTGCTAAAATATACGGTGGGCAGTGGATTTGGATGAAATTTTGGTATATCACAGGAATACTTTCTTTGATATTGGCATTTATGAATATATTGCCCATTCCTGGTTTAGATGGTGGATTCGTGTTGTTTACACTCATCGAAATGATTATTGGACGCAAGTTACCCGACAAATTCATGGAATATGCTTTAACCGTTGGTTGGATTATTTTAATGGCTTTGATGATTTTTGTTTTCGGAAACGATATAATTAAACTCTTTGGATAGCAATGGAACATAAAGATATTTTACGCACAGAGGGTATTTTTAAAAAATATCACAACCGAATGGTTGTCAATGATGTATCCATTGAAGTTAAGCAAGGCGAAATTGTGGGATTATTGGGTCCCAATGGAGCCGGAAAAACTACTTCTTTCTATATTATTGTGGGTTTAATCAAACCTTTATCCGGAAAAGTTTTTCTAAATAATCACGATATTACCCGCGAACCCATGTACAAACGTGCCAGACTTGGAATTGGTTATTTAGCTCAAGAAGCCTCTGTCTTCAGGCAATTATCGGTAGAAGATAACTTAAAAGCTGTACTACAATTTACCAAATTAAACCACAAAGAACAAAAAGAACGACTTGAAAACCTACTTGATGAGTTTGGTTTACAAAAAATACGCAAAAGCAAAGGCATACAACTATCTGGAGGGGAGAGGAGAAGAACCGAAATAGCACGTTCGCTGGCTACCAATCCAAAATTTATACTTTTAGATGAACCCTTTGCGGGAGTAGATCCCATAGCTGTGGAAGATATACAACACATAGTAGAAAGACTAAAAACTAAAAATATAGGAATCCTCATCACCGATCACAACGTACATGAAACCTTAGCTATTACCAATCAAGCCTATTTATTGCTTGAAGGCAAGGTGTTTAAATCGGGAACTCCTCAGGAATTAGCCAATGATGAAATGGTTAGAAAAGTATACTTAGGCAAAAATTTTGAATTAAGATAATATACTTATTATAAAGGAGATAGAATAAATTCACTTTTCACAAAAAAAACACATCATTTGTATTGTTATTTTTTATATCTTTGCAACTCGAAAAAAATCATTATTAATAACAAAGAAAAGAGGTATATTTTATGATCATTGTTCCGATTAAAGAAGGTGAAAATGTGGAAAGAGCATTAAGAAAGTTAAAAAGAAAGTTTGACAAAACAGGAGTTATAAAAGAATTGCGTGAACGCCAAAAATTCACCAAAAAATCCGTTAAAAGACGCGAACAATTGAAAAAAGCAATTTACATCCAAAAATTGCAAGATCAAAGAGACGAATAATTTTTTATAAAATTATTGCTTTATATTCAAAAAAGTGATACTTTTGAAAAAGTATTACTTTTTTTTTATGGACAAAATAAACGGCTTTATAAATTACATTACAAACGAAAAACGCTTCTCGATTCATACCGTTAAGGCTTATCAAACAGATTTAAATCAATTCGTTAGATTTTTAAAAGAAGATTTAGAACTCACTTCATTAGAAAAAACCACCCATCAGGAAATTCGTTCTTGGATATTTTATTTATTAGAAAAAGGTGAAAATACGCGAAGTGTGAATCGAAAGATTTCTACCCTAAAGACTTTTTATAAATATTTACTACGAAACAAATACGTAAATATAAATCCCATGGATAAAATTATTGCACCCAAGCAATCGAAACGCTTACCTTCTTTTATAGACGAAAGCGATATGGAGACATTGCTTACGGTTGTTGAATATCCTGAAACCTTTGATGGAGCTCGTAATAAAGCAATTATAGAAACTTTTTATGCCTTGGGGGTGCGTTTGAGCGAACTGATTAACATGCAGTATAAAGACATTGAATTTTCAGAAAGAAATATAAGGATAATGGGAAAAGGAAACAAAGAACGCATCATCCCATTTGGTCCTAACTTAGACAACTGTCTGAAAAATTATTTTACCTACTACGAAAAAAATATAAAACCCTTACAACAAAACTCATTTGTTTTTGTTAATAAAAAAGGAAACAAATTATACCCAATGTATATATATAGAATCATAAAAAAGCATATAGAAATGGTGTCTAACATAGAACAAAAAAGTCCGCATGTAATTCGTCATACTTTTGCTACTCACTTATTGAATCAGGGGGCAGATATTAATGCTATAAAGGAGTTGTTGGGACACAGTAATTTAGCTGCCACTCAAATATATACACATACATCTATCGGAAAATTAAAAGAAATTTATAAAACAGCCCACCCAAGGGCATAAAGAAGGAGGTCATTATGAATATTAACATTAAATCAATACACTTTAAAACCGACCGAGGATTAGAGGATTTTATTGATAAAAAATTACAAAAAGTAGGAAAACTCCACGAAGGAATAATGCGAGGAGACGTAACCCTAAAATTAGATAATGTAGATACACCCGAAAATAAAATAGCCGAAATCAGGCTAAGAATCAAAGGGAATGACTTGTTAGCAAGCAAACAAAGCAAAACATTTGAAGAAGCTACTATGCTTGCCATAGATGCCTTGCAAAAACAATTGGACAAAACCAAAAACAAGGCAACCAGCCGAAAAATGAAAGAAATTAAAAACTTTGATAATACCATTACTCCGACAGATGAAGAATAAGTAAACATCTGACAAAAAATGTAATGCAAAAAAAGAGGTTATTAAGAACCTCTTTTTTTTATTTAAAAAACCATGATATTCAACTACTTACATGTTGTAAGTTGTAAAAATTCCAAACAATTATATTTATTTTAATAAAACTACATATAGCCTCTATTTCATATTGAATAAATGTATACATTTGCACTCCGTTTTAAAAAAGGCTCTTTGAAACGGCGAAGTACAGTTAACCTTATAATTATTAACACTTTAGATTGTGATTCTAATCACATAAAAATTTTAGATAATGGCAGAAGAAATTAAAAATGCTGAAAACGTTGAACCAAACGAAGAAAAACAAGAACAAACAGAAGTAGAAACTCCACAAGAAGAACAAACCGAAACGGTAAATCAAGTCGAAAATCAAGAAAAAGAAACTGTAACTGAAAAACCTGTTACAGAAGAAAAAAACGAAACCCAAGCTCAAGATATGACCCAAAGTTTGGAAGATTTTAATTGGGATGAAATTGGTAAAGACAAGCAAATATATACCGAAGAAGAACAGGCAAAATTAGAGGAGCTTTATAGTCAATCATTTAAATCGATTATCGAACAAGAAGTTGTCGATGGAACGGTAGTAGCTATTACTCCCCGAGAAATTGTGGTTAACATTGGCTATAAGTCAGATGGAATTATACCTGCTAATGAATTACGCCACAATCCGAATTTAAAAACCGGTGACGTAATTGAAGTATACATTGAAAAACAAGAAGATGCTACAGGTCAATTAGTTTTATCGCACAAAAAAGCTCTCTTACTACAAGCATGGAATCGTGTAAACAAGGCTTACGAAGACGGCGAAGTAATCAATGGTTATATCAAATCGAAAACCAAAGGTGGACTCATTGTCGAAATATTTGGTATTGAGGCATTTTTACCCGGTTCGCAAATTGACGTAAAACCCATACGCGACTATGACGTTTTTGTAGACAAAACAATGGATTTCAAAATAGTAAAAATAAATCAAGAGTTTAAAAACGTAGTAGTTTCACACAAAGCTCTGATTGAACTTGAAATGGAAGCCCAGCGTGCTGAAATTATAGCCGGTCTCGAAAAAGGACAAGTATTGGAAGGTGTTGTGAAAAACATAACCAATTACGGTGCATTTATCGACCTAAACGGAGTAGACGGATTGATACACATAACCGACCTATCGTGGGGACGCATCAACCACCCCGAAGAAGTAATACAATTAGACGAAAAAATCAATGTAGTTATACTTGATTTTGATAAAGATAAAAAACGTATTGCTTTAGGATTAAAACAATTAACTCCTCATCCATGGGATTCGTTAGACGCTAAATTAGACGTTGGCGATAAGATTACAGGTAAAGTAGTAGTAGTAGCTGATTACGGTGCATTTATCGAAATTCACCCCGGAGTAGAAGGTTTATTACACGTATCTGAAATGTCTTGGTCGCAACACCTACGTACAGCACACGACTTTTTAAGCATAGGCGATACCGTAGAGGCTGCTATACTTACATTAGACCGTGAAGAACGTAAAATGTCGTTGGGAATCAAACAATTAATTCCAGACCCATGGAGCAATATTACCGAAAAATATGCAGTAGGTTCAAAACATACCGCTACCGTACGCAATTTTACAACCTTTGGAATCTTTGTAGAACTTGAAGAAGGAATAGACGGCTTAATCCATATTTCTGACTTATCATGGTCGAAAAAAATCAAACATCCCGCTGAATTTACCAAAATAGGAGACTCCATAGAAGTAGTTATCCTTGAAATGGATATAGAAAATAGACGTTTGAGCTTAGGACATAAGCAATTGGAAGAAAATCCATGGGATGTATTCGAAACTATATATAATGTAGGAAGTGTACAAGAAGGCACCGTAGTAGGTCAAAATGATAAAGGAATGATTATTAGCTTACAAGGTGTTGAAGGATTTGCTTTTAACAAAGGATTGCTCAGAGAAGATAACACAAGCATAAAAATGGGCGAAACTGCCGAATTTAAAGTAGTTGAATTTTCAAAAGAAAATAAGAAAATTGTTTTATCTCACTCACGCATTTGGCAAGATGAATTAGACGCTGAAAAAGAACGTAAAAGCACCGAAGATCAAAAGAAAGCTAAAGAATCATCGAGAATAGCCAAACAAATGGCAAGTAGCATAGAACGCTCTACCTTAGGCGATTTAGACGCTCTTATTAACTTAAAAGCTGACTTAAAACAAAGCGAAAAAGAAGAAGAAAAGAAAGCTAAAAAAGCCAAAGAGGAAAAAGAAGCCAAAGAAGCAAAGAAAGAGGAAGAAGTAGAAAAGAAAGAAGAGAAAAAAGCAGAAGTAGAATCGGAAGAAACTGCTGAAGTGGAAGAAAAACCTAAAGCTAAGAAAACAACTAAAAAAGCTGAAAAAGAAGTAACTACCGAAGTAGACAAAGTAGAAGAAGTAAAGGAAACCAAAGCCAAGAAAACAAAGAAAGCAGAAGAAACAGAAAAGGCTGAAGTAAAAGAAGAAGCTACCGAAGTAGAAGAAAAACCTAAGGCTAAAAAAACAACTAAAAAAGCTGAGGAAACCACCGAAGAAGAGAAAAAAGAAACAGAATAAAAGTCTGTTTTAATATCTATAAATCAAGAGAGTATTGCAAAACGATACTCTCTTTTTTTATTGGAAAAGTGTTTTTGTAAGGAGTTTAAAAGCTTGACGAAAAATAAGGATAATAATATTCAGAGGCTTGCTGTAATTTAGTTTTTATACTGTTATCTTTTCACACATAACAATATATTCCCACAGCATTGTGCTAACTGTCCTCCCTGTTACATTTGTCGGGGAGTTTTTTCTTGGCATAGATTTGTTGCTTAAAGCACGCTTGTAAGTAATTAAATGTTTAAAACCGTTCTCTTCAAATTTTTCAGCAACGAACTGATCTGTTGGTAATTTTACATTTTTTACAGTCCGATTTCCTACAATATAGATTGATTTTCCACCTTTACGAATACTTTTTGCAACTTCTTTTATAGATAAATCCAAATCATTATAAAATGCTGAAACATCCAAAGAACGTTTATTATCAATTTTGCTGATTTCAGAAATGTAGTCAGCTATAATTCCATTTTGAATATTCTGTTTTGATTTTACGCCTCCCATCAACATTCCATCAATTTTTCGTGCATAATTAATACCAAGCCATTCGTTTGAAAGTGTAGAAAATTGCCCATAGGCAACGGTTGTTCTGCTATCTCCATAAGGAGGACTTGTTAAAACGATGTCAAAATATTCATTTTGTGATTGAAATGTAGAGTATTGTACATTCACATTTATATTTTTATCTAATTTTGGAAAATAAAAATTACTGTACAAGAAGATAGCATCTTCTAACTTTTTAAAATAAACACCTATTGCATCGGGATTGAAATTAAGAATATCCTCGGATTTCATACGAAACAATTTAAACTCATTATTGCGAGTATAAGAACATTCACGTACGGTTTCTGAAAATGGAATTAAAAAGAAACGACGAATATTTTTGTCTTGAATTTGTTCAATACAATACTTGATAATTGTTAAGTCATTGGTTACTTCTTTTGAAAACCAATAGTCAATGTTGGTAATCTGTGGACGTTTTAACTTTTCTATATTAGTTTCATCTTTTAGGAATTCGTAGATATTACTTCTTAATTCTTTTTTTGTTTCAATTATTTTATTTATTGATATTTTTGTAAATCTTGCTTTCGAAATTAAAACGGCCAAAGGATTAATATCATAACCATACATCTCTGTCAAACCACACTCTAATCCGCTTGCAAACGAAGAACCTGAACCACAATAAGGATCAAGAAGCCTTCCGCTTTTCACATTCAATTCGTTTAAAACCTCAATACCAATTTGTGGCAACATAGTTGCTGGATACTTATGTAAATTTGGATAAATACTGGCATAAGATTGACCCATGAAATCGTATTTTTTATTTCTAATAACTTGATACATAATCTATAAATCTTTAATATTATTGAAAAGTAAAGGCAGTTTATCTTCATATGTTCGGAAACCTGTACCGTGATTTCGTGCCCTTGTTCCTTTATCATGTAAACGTAAATCAACTAAAATATTTTCGGCACGAAATTGATCGGCTAATAAGTTAGGAGAAGTTCCTTGCATTAATTGAGCTCGATAAAAATGAAAGTATTCTATACCATCACGCTCTTCTGTAAATGTTGAGACGAAAATTAATGCTGGTAGCTTTTGTATAAAACGGTCAGCCAAAGTTTGTAATTGCCAAGTAGCTACAATTTCGCCAGTAATATGACGAACAGAAATGTTTGTTTTTTGTACATCAAGAAATAGTCCTGCACTATTTGGTTTAAGTGACATTGTGTAATAAAGCCCCTGTCTACCAGTTTTATCTAAACTTCCATACTTTTTTACAGCTTCTAATGGTGGCATTTGCCAAACTTTGTTATTAAAAGTAAAAAGAGTTATCATGCTATTTCCTTTAGTTCTGTGTGCCTTTAACTCAGCACCCTCAATATCAGGATGGGCTTCATTATTTTCAATAATACCTAAAAGTGTTTCGAGGGTATAGCCAATACCTGTTGGTCCCTTTCTTTTAGTTGGAATAAATCCCAATTCTTTAATTTCTTTAAACTTATATGTAAATTCCTCTATTGTCATATTTTTATCTTTTATTAAAATTACAAAGTTACAATTTCTCTTTATAATTTTTCTTCTACAAAATTACACCTTTTTTCTATGCTATTTTTATTATTTTGAAAATCTTTCTTTAACTTCTTCTAATCTTATGTACATCAGATGAATCCCAAGCTTGATAGAGTAGGAGGTCGTGTATGGTTCGTATGATGAGTATAAACACTCTTAAATCTCTATCAACAAACCACTTAATAGCTTCGTCTTCTTTTCGGCAAGCAGCAGCAAACACGGAAAGAAAATCCATTTTATATTTTCTCAACCACAGTATAGCACCTTCTTCACCATCAACAGCATCGCATAGGGCGGCAAATTCTGGATAACCATTTTTCAGCAACCAATCCCAGGCATCGGTATCGGAATGCATGGCAGCCGACAAAGCGGCTAATTCAGGAAACCCGTGATTCATAAATATATCCGTAAATTTACGATGACCTTTTAAACTTTCGTTAAAAGCTACTAATAATTTAACATCGTAATCGGTTAAGCAGTGCATTTAAAATTATTCTAAGAGTGATTTATACAATAAACGCATGGACTTTATTTTTATTATGATAGAAAAAAGATTGAAACACACAAGTTTAAATATTTATCGAGATTATTTTAATTTTATGTAATCTTACTGTGAATAACAAGTAATAAAAAAAATACAATATCGTTATATTCTTTTTATTAAATCCATGTATGAAAAATATATTTATTTATTTCATCCTCATTCTTCCTTTAAGTATTTTTGCTCAAAAAAGGCAGACCATCAGCGGGTATATTTATGAAAAAGGTAGTAAGGAATCTCTGTTGGGAGTAAGTGTGTATGTAAAGGAGTATGAAACAGGCACAGTAAGCAATAGTTATGGTTTTTATTCGGTAACACTACCCGCACGCGATAGCATTACGGTTATTTATTCTTATGTGGGATTTATTTCCGATACCTTGGTTGTGCCGTTCATATCTAATCAAAACTACAATGTAGAATTAGAGCAAGGCATTCATTTAAAAGAAGTTACCATACGTGCCGAAAAAACCAACAGCGAATCGGTTCAAATGAGTTCTATTAAACTTTCCCCGGTAGAAGTTAAAAAAGTACCTATGCTTTTTGGAGAAAAAGATTTGTTTAAAACCCTGATGTTATTGCCTGGTGTGCAAGCTGGCACCGAAGGCACTTCCGGTATGTATGTTAGGGGAGGAGGACCCGATCAAAATTTGGTCATCTTAGACGAGGCTACTATATACAATGCCAATCACTTATTGGGGTTTTTCTCTGTGTTTAATGGCGATGCAATCAAATCGGTTGAGTTAATTAAGGGTGGTTTTCCTGCTCGTTACGGAGGCAGACTTTCCTCTATCATCGATATCAACATGAAGGAAGGAAACAAAACCGAATATCATGGAGAAGGGGGAATAGGTGTCATAGCCTCACACGCTATGGTAGAGGGGCCCATTGTAAAAGATAAATCTTCGTTTATGGTTTCAGCACGAAGAACTTACATGGATGTGTTACTACAACCTTTAATTAAAATATCTCAACCTGGCTTTTCGACAGGTTACTATTTCTATGATTTAAACACTAAATTAAATTATGATTTTGGAGATAAAAATAAACTTTATGTCAGCGGTTATTTCGGAAGAGACAAATTTTATATGTCAAGTTACGAAAAAGATTATAGTTCAAGAGCGGGTTTGTTTTGGCAAAATGGAACAGGGTCTTTGAGGTGGAATCATTTGTTTTCAAATAGGTTATTTTCAAATTTATCCTATATTTACAGCGATTATACCATGAAAATTTACATGATAGAAAAGATGAATTTATATAAAACATCTTTAGATTACCATTCAGGTATACAAGACCATAGCTTAAAATACGATTTAACCTTTGTGTTAAATCCAAGCCATACTTTTTACATGGGAGCTGTTTTTACCTATCATCAATTTACACCCAGTGCTTTAATACTTAAAGATATAGATACAAACTATAACTTATCACAGGGTATTAAAATTCATGGCTTTGAATATGCTGTTTATGTAGAAGATGATATTAATATTAAAAATATATTAAAAATAAATCCAGGTGTAAGATTGTCAATGTTTTCGGTAAGGGGACAGACTTATGTTTCTCCTGAACCGCGTTTATCTGTGAGTTATAATATTTTACCCAATTTTGCCATCAAAACATCTTATGCAATGATGAATCAAAACATTCATTTATTGAGTTCATCAACCATAGGTTTACCCACCGACCTTTGGATACCTTCTACCAACAACATCAAGCCTCAACAATCGCAACAAGTAGCCATGGGATTGGCGTATGATTGGAAAAAGCCTGACTTATCATTCTCTATAGAAGGTTATTATAAAAAAATGGATAGAATGATAGCTTACAAAGAAGGAAGTGGATTTATATTTTTTGATTATATAGAGGACGGAAGCATGCCCACATCGGGTGAGTTGGCTTGGGAAAAAAGTTTAACCACAGGTCAAGGCTGGTCGTATGGGGTGGAGTTTTTAGTTCGCCGCACAGCGGGTAAATTTACAGGATGGGTAGGCTATACCTTGTCGTGGACAGAGCAACAATTTGATGAACTGAATTTTGGCAACAAATTTTATGCTCGCTACGACCGCCGACACGATGTGTCTATTGTGCTGATGTACAGCCCTAACAACTGGATGAATCTATCCTTAACATGGGTATTTGCCACCGGAAATGCCATTACTTTACCCGAATCTATTTATACATCAGAGACTATAAATGATTTTTTACACGATTATATGGCTGCTAAATATGGAATTGATAATCAGTATTATGCTGATAAATTATTTGATATACACAGTTATGGAAGTAGAAACAATGTCAGAATGAAACCCTTTCATCATTTAGATGTAGGCATTCAATTTATTCGTCACCATACTAAATGGAAAAGTATTTTTGAAATAAGCGTGTATAATATTTATAATCAAAAAAATGCATTTTTCTATTTTATTGGATACGATTACGATGAATATGGAAATAGCTACCAAGCCAAATTAAAACAGATTTGTATTTTCCCGATTATACCTTCTTTTTCTTATAACTTTCAATTTTAAAAAAATAATATCATGAAATCAACATTTGTAACATATTTATATATTGTTTTCATCCTTTTGTTTGCTTTATCTTCCTGCGAAGATGATGTTGATTTAAAGGATTTAGGCGTTGAATCAAAATTAGTTTTATATTGTCGTTTATCACCCGATTTAGACACTATAAGCGCTTATTTAACTAATTCACAGCCTATTTTAGGCGGTAGTTCCGAAGAAGTAAGCATTATAAAAAATGCCACAGTAGAAATATCAAGCGACAATGCTAATTGGATGAATTTAACCTATAATTCCATCAAAAATCGCTATACATTACCTCAAAGTGAATTTTCTATATCAGAAGGAAAAACCTATTTCATACGAGCTCATTCGCCCAACTATAAAAAAACTATATTTTCCTTTTGTACAGTGCCTTATTACAGAGATGTGCAGATGAAAATAGAACATAAGGAGAGTATATATGGAGAAATTGAAGTTAATTTTATTTGGAAAGACTATCCCAACGAGAAAAATTTTTACCTAATAAGTGCATACAGTATACACCAAGAAACAGGATTAGGAGATGGTCATATATGGTATATTCCCGTGTTATCAGATTCTACACAGGATTATCTTTTTACAGACATAAACCAAGATGGAGCTACAATGAAAGGCGTTTACACCGCTTATTCAAACGATGACACCCTTATTTTTAACTTTATACAAATAGATGAACCCACTTATTTGTTTGAAAAAAGCATATATTATAACTATTATATTGATTTTATGGGATTTGTTGAACCTACCTTGGTGTATAACAACATAAAAGACGGATACGGATTGTTTTCAGCCTTTAGATTTAAAACCTATCGCTATATCTTTAAAACAAACACCTTAGAGGAAGTAAACTAATAGACCTAATTCAAACTTTCCCACACAATTACATGTTTTATATTTATTTATATTGTAATAGTTTGAAATATTTTAGTACTTTTGCAAATATAAAATAAACTTGATATGGTAAGTCGTAATACAATAAGGATCAAAGTGATGCAATCACTATATACGTTTTTTATTTCTACAGATAAAGATATTCTACTGTCTGAAAAAAAACTAATTAACGTATTTGAAGATATGTATCGCCTGTATATTAAGATTTTAGCCTTATTTTCACCGCTTACAATTGTTGCCGAACAAGTTATTGAAACCAAAAAAAACCTCTTTCTTGCCAAAGCTGACGACTTGTCGCCTAATATGAAATTTATTGAAAATGAGTTTATAAAAAAAATAAGCGATAATCAATCGCTTCAAAAACACATACAAAAATATGGAGTAGGGTGGGAGAACGACATCGAAATGATTTTTGTACGAAAATTCTACGATTCGCTAACCAATCAACAAGTTTATATCCAATATATGCAAGACGATGAAGAATCTTTTGCAAAAGATAAAGCCTTTATATTGAAACTTATAGAAGAATTTTTCTTGGACAATGAAGATATGATTCATTACCTAAGTGAAATGAAACTAAGCTGGCAGTTAGACTATAATGATGTTATTCTTATGGTATACAACACATTGAAGTCATTCAAAAAACAACAAGCAGATGATATAAGTTTACCTCCTTTATTTAAAATAATAGACGATGAAGCAATATCGGAAGATAGGCAGTTTATGAGCGACTTATTTTTGAAAACAATAAAAAATGACCTTGAGTATGAAGATATTATTACTCAAAAACTGCATAATTGGGAAGCCGATCGCATAGCTACCATTGACCTTATATTGTTGAAAATGGCAATTTGCGAACTTTGCAACTTCCCAAGTATTCCCATTCGTGTAACCATGAAAGAATACATCGAAATATCGAAATATTACAGCACGCCTAAGAGTAGAATTTTTATTAATGGACTATTAGACAAAATAGTAGACGAGTTAAAAGAAAATAATAAAATAAAAAAACAAGGTCGCGGACTGATGGGATAATGCAAACAGTGAAATTTAAAATCCAAATTTATTTAAAAACATTTATTCTTATTGCTTGTTTTGCAACACCATCTCTAAAAGCCCAATTTTCGAGCAGTACCGAATTGCTTTATCGCTTGAGAATGCAAAATATAGACACTTTATTTTCAATCTATTACAACCCTGCAATTAAACCTTATATTGAAGAAAGCACAACAACAAATAAACTAAAAACCGAAAAAGTTATTTCTGTTTTTAATTTTTATAATTCTTTTATAGAAAACGAATTAAGCAAACGAAACTTACCATTATCCTTGCAATATTTACCCTTAGCCTTAACACAAATGGACATACGCTATCAAGGTGAATATCACAGGAGTGGAGCATGGGCTTTGTCTATTTTTATAGCACAAAAATACGGACTAAACGTTACCAATGAAATAGATGAACGCTTTGATTTTTACAAGTCAACAACCGCAGCATGTAATTATTTACAAGAATTATATCAACTTTATGGTAACTTTTGGGATGTTGTAATAGCTTATGCCAATGGAGCTTCGGGATTAGAAACTGCTAAAATACGCCTACAGGCTAAGCACACAAACATTTGGGATATATATGAAAACTCCAATTTGTTTAACAAAAATATAATTCCGCTCACGTTTTCCTTTGCTTACATTGCCAATTATTACCAAGAACATGAATTGAAACTCAAAGAGTATCAAGTTATTAATTCAGAAACAATTTACCTAAAAGCAGCCATTTATGTAACGGATTTATACACTCAGTTAGAGTTATCGGAAAATGATTTTTATGCTGTAAATCCTATTTTATTAAAATGCGACTGCCTGAAAGAGTGTAATATACATCTTCCTTTAAAGTCCTATGATTTATTTGCCACTAAAGAAGATACCTTATACGAAATGTATAAAGCAACACAATTGTATTTGGATAGCATTGCAAAGGCGGAAGTTGAATTGGTAAAAAAAGAGTCTGAAATCATTTATTACACCGTAAAAAAAGGAGATAATTTGGGTTATATTGCTCGAAGATACCACGTAACGGTATCGGACTTGAAAAAATGGAATCAACTAAAAAACGATAATATATACATAGGAGAGCGATTAATTATCCGTAAAAATTAAATTGAAGGATTCATTGCTTTTTCAAAAAAAAACATCTATCTTTACAACATTGAAAGTTTAACTTTAAAAAAATAAGAACATGTTAACATACAGAGAATTAGGTTTAGTAAATTCTACCGAAATATTCAAAAAAGCAATGGCAGAAAACTATGCCATTCCCGCTTTTAATTTTAATAATTTAGAGCAACTACAAGCCATTATTATGGCGTGTGTTGAAACAAAATCGCCTGTAATATTACAAGTATCAAACGGAGCTCGCAAATATGCCAATGCTAACTTACTGAAAAACATGGCTAAAGGAGCGGTTGAATACGCAGAAGAATTAGGATGCAACATTCCAATCGTTTTACATTTAGACCACGGCGACACATTTGAGCTGTGTAAATCATGTATAGAAACAGGTTTTTCATCTGTAATGATTGATGGCTCGCATCATCCCTATGAAAAAAACGTAGAACTCACACGAAAAGTAGTGGAATATGCTCATAAATACGATGTTACTGTCGAAGGTGAGTTAGGAGTATTAGCCGGTATTGAAGACGATGTAGTGGCTGAACACCACACATATACACGTCCAGAGGAAGTAGAAGATTTTGTAAAATCAACAGGTGTAGATTCTCTTGCTATTTCCATAGGTACTTCACACGGAGCTTTTAAATTTAAAGTAAAACCGGGCGAAGAAATTCCACCGCTGAGATTTGATATTCTTGAAGAAATAGAAAAACGAATACCTGGATTTCCCATTGTTTTACATGGAGCATCGTCTGTACCACAAGACATTGTAGCTGTTATTAATCAATACGGGGGAGATATACAAAATTCGGCAGGAATACCCGAAGACCAATTGAGACGAGCCGCTAAATCTGCTGTATGTAAAATAAATATCGATTCAGACGGACGTTTAGCCATGACAGCAGCCATACGTAAGGTATTAGCCGAAAATCCACAAGAATTTGATCCCAGAAAATATTTAGGACCTGCACGCGAACAATTAAAACAATTGTACATCCACAAAATTATCAACGTGCTTGGTAGCAACAATAGGGTTTAAACCATTTGTTGTAAATATTTCAAAATCCTTGACATAATGATAGATAAGGGTAGGTTTCGAAAAACCCTATTTAACATAATATAAATTATCTAACATTTATATATTAGGTTAATATAGTATATATATGCGTTATTTTTACATATAATGAGCCTTTCCTTACCTACGGTTAGTATATGCAATTTTAGCGACTAACTTATAATAAAATTGAAATGGAGAATCAAATACCTATCTGAAAAATTAAATTAAAAAAACAGACCAATAAACCCAAATTGTCCATTAGCCTAACATGTTTTTTTTGATTATTTTTGTCATCATAATTTTCTAATGGACACCATTAGGAATTTATGAGTAAAAACTGTTTATTATCAGTGTAT
>JAAYRN010000294.1 GCA_012518765.1 Bacteroidales bacterium | reverse complement strand
TTACCGGCATCAATATGTGCCATGATTCCGATATTCCTGATGAAAGATAAGTTACTCATTGTCATTATACCCTTTTAACAAAATTAAACTCTAAAGTGTGAGAATGCCTTATTTGCTTCTGCCATTCTGTGGATGTCTTCTTTACGTTTGAAAGCAGCACCTTCTTCTTTATAAGCAGCTAAAATTTCGGCAGCAAGTTTCTGACTCATTGATTTTTCGTGTCGTCTACGTGCAAAATTAATAAGGTTTTTCATTCCTATAGATTGTTTTCTATCGGGATGAATTTCGGTAGGAATTTGAAAAGTAGCTCCACCAATTCTACGGCTTTTTACTTCAACCAAAGGTGTAACATTAGTAAGTGCTTGTCGCCAAACTTCTACAGGATCTTCTTCTCCCGACTTCTCTTTTACGATGTCTATAGCGTCATAAAATATAGTAAAGGCAGTATTTTTCTTGCCTTCTAACATTATATTATTGACAAATTTGGTTACCAGAGCATCCTGATATTTAGGGTCGGGTAAAATAATTCTTTTTTTCGTTTTTGCTTTTCTCATGCTATCAATTATATATTTAAGAAAATTCTATACATTAATTAATATATCGGTACTATTTTTTCGCTTTAGGGCGTTTGGTTCCATATTTCGAACGTCTTTGACTGCGTCCTTCTACTCCCGCTGTATCCAATGCACCGCGTATGATGTGGTATCTTACTCCTGGAAGATCTTTTACTCTTCCACCTCTAATCATAACAATAGAGTGTTCTTGCAAATTATGTCCTTCTCCCGGAATATATGCATTTACTTCCTTTTGATTAGTAAGTCGTACTCTGGCTACTTTACGCATAGCTGAATTAGGTTTTTTGGGTGTTGTAGTGTAAACCCTTACACATACTCCACGTCGCTGTGGGCATGAGTCTAATGCTGGCGATTTGCTTTTGTACTTAATCTGTGTTCTTCCTTTTCTTACTAATTGCTGTATTGTAGGCATATGTATTTTATTTTTCCTTTGATTTTATTTTTATTTAAATTAATTTGATACCCCATTTTTAAGGGACTGCAAATTTACAACTTTTTCTAATAAGATATAATTATATCCCCATTTTTTTTGTATAAAATAAAAAACATAAAAAAACCTCTCTTTTTAAACTAAAAAACAATCATAACAAGTTAAATACAAGGTGTTTACATTTTAAAACTAAATACAAGACCTTAATTTATTTAGTCTTATTTTCATATCGAAAGTGGTTTTTATTTATTTCTTCAATTTATTTCTTGTGTTTTTTGGCATGATTTTCTAAAAAAAACAAGTAAAACTACTCGTTTTTTAGTGTTTTTTTAGGGTGATATTTTTAAGAATTTATAAGAATAAAAAAAGCAATAAACAATTAGTTTTTCATTTAAAAAATGTATATTTTTGCGTTTATATGAAACAACGTATTATAAACTTATTGAATCGTGATATTTTCCATATCATCAGCGACTGTAGCAATGAATTAAATGTTGATTGTTATGTAGTTGGAGGTTTTGTAAGGGATTTTTTTCTACAGCGAACCAACCACGACATTGATATTGTGGTTGTAGGCAATGGAATTGAGTTTGCAAAAACTGTGGTGAATAAAATTGGTATTCCTGAAAAAAATATTGTCATTTTTAAAAATTACGGTACCGCCATGTTTCATTATCAAGGATTAGACATAGAGTTTGTAGGTGCCAGAAAAGAATCCTATACCAAATCTTCGCGTAATCCTACCGTAGAACAAGGTAGTTTATTGGACGACCAAAACCGTAGAGACTTCACTATCAATGCTATGGCTATAGGCTTATCCAAAGAAAATTACGGGGAATTGGTTGACCCTTTCAATGGTTTAGATGATCTAAAACACAAAACAATACGCACGCCTTTAGACCCTGATATTACATTTTCAGACGACCCTCTGCGGATTATGAGAGCCATACGTTTTTCGACACAATTAAATTTTGCTATAAATCAAACTACCCTACTTTCTATCATTAAACAATCGGAACGCATTAAAATTGTTTCCAACGAGCGTATTGTAGAAGAAATTAATAAAATTTTACTGAGCAAAAAACCATCCATAGGGTTTCAGTTAATGGATGTTACCGATGTGTTACCTAAGGTATTGCCTTGGGTTTCTGATTTAAAAGGTGTTGATATTATCAAAGGAAGTGCTCATAAAGACAATTTTTATCACACCCTCGAAGTACTTGACAAAATAGCCGAAAACTCCTCCAACCTGTGGTTGCGATGGGCTGCTTTGTTGCACGATATTGGCAAACCCAAAACAAAAAAATTTATAAATGGAATTGGCTGGACTTTTCATCAACATGAATTGGTAGGTGCTAAAATGGTGGTTAGAATTTTCAGGGAATTGCGTTTGCCTTTGAACGAAAAAATGGAATACGTAAAAAAATTAGTATACCTACACTTACGCCCTATCGCTTTGATAGAAGACGATGTAACCGACTCTGCCGTCAGGCGTTTGTTGTTTGATGCCGGTGATGATATTGATGATTTAATGCTGATGTGCGAAGCCGATGTAACCTCAAAAAATCCACATAAAGTAAGACGTCTGTTGAAAAATTTTGAAAACGTACGCCTAAAACTAAAAGAAATTGAAGAAAAAGATCGCATACGTAATTTCCAGCCTCCTATTTCAGGTGAAATAATAATGAAAGAATTTAATTTACAGCCATGTAGAGAAGTGGGAATTATCAAAAATGCAATTCGCGAAGCAATTTTAGATGGCATAATACCCAACGAATACGAAGCCGCATACCGCTACATGATTTCAGAAGCTAATAAAATAGGAATAATTAAAAATAAATAAAAATATGTTGAAAATAGGAATCACAGGCAGAATTGGTAGCGGAAAAAGCACCATTTGTCGAGTATTTGAAACTCTCGGGATTCCAGCCTATTATAGCGACATAGAAGCCAAGAAGCTCTATGACAACATGGATATTATCCAAAAACTTAGCAAACTATTTGGAAAAGGTATTTTAGACATTAATCACCGCATCGACAAGAGAGCGTTGGCATCTATTGTTTTTAACGATGAAGAAAAATTAACCCTACTGAATAGTGTTATTCATCCTTTGGTTCTCAAAGATTTTGAAAAATGGTGGCTAACTAAATCCAACTATCCATACATACTTTTCGAATCGGCAATTATTTATGAAATGAAATTAGAGCATTTATTTTCAAAAATAATTTATGTGGACTGTCCCGAAGAAATTTCCATCAAACGCGTCATGCGAAGAGACAATGCCACTCACCAAGCTGTGTTGGATCGCTTGTCTAAACAGAGTTTTACCGTCCCACCCTACGATTATAGAATTATTAGCAACGAAAAAGATTTGGAAGTTCCACAAGTTCTTGATTTACACGAAAAATTACTTCAATTATCTCATCAAAAATAAGTGTGAAAACTTTGATGCTGAGAGGGAAAATAATAAATACCATACCAGCACATTTGCAAACATACAAAGGCTACAATTAGTATCCAATAAGCCGTTTTGTTATGATTTTTCTTGTAATTTTTATATTGCAAATAAAACAGATACATCATCCACGTAAGGGCAGCCCACAATTCTTTGGCGTCCCACGTCCAATAATGTCCCCAAGCTACTTTTGCCCATAACGACCCCATAAGCATGGCTACTGTAAAAAAGGAAACACCTGCAACAGTCAAATTTTCAGATGCTTGTAAATAAGTATCCTTGTGCTTTATCAATCCTATCAGAGCGATTAAAAACGTACACGCCAACAAAGCATAGGAAAACATGTATAAAATAACGTGAGGTATAAACCAAAAACTTTGCAAAGCTGGCGGTAACATTTGATGATGTATTTCGGGACGGAAAATATTTATCAGTAAAAAAACAGAAGACAAAACGGTGGTAAAAAGTAATATCCACGAAAAACGCCAGTAATAAAAAGTAATCCAACCCGCTATGACTAAGAAAAAAGCATACCACAATCGTATTTCTCCCAAGGTTTGCAAAGGCGGACGCTGTAAACCTACGGTTAACAAAATAATAAAAACAGATAAAACTATAATCCCTGTAAATTGAAAAACAGAGACTAAGACTGAATTTCTTTGCCGTTTACCGTTTGCCAACGCCATGATAGCGGCAGTTAGCCAACAACCTATACTAACCATAGCAAACATATATAAACTATTCCAACCCATCATTTTTTGTCCTGTATTTAATACCGTGAATAAAACAAAGCATAGCCCCCATCAAAACACTTATAATCCCCACAAAAACAACGTAACGCCAAGGGTCGTAAACAATTTGAAGCACACAAGTGTTTGTACCTGCTTTTTGTAAATACATATCATAACCCTTGTAGCGATAAGGATGATTGATAGAAATACGTTCAGTAGCTACAACATCATTTTCATACACAGAAACATGAGCAGCGTAAGCCTTGGGGCTACCCGTAGCGTAATATTCGGTATGTATTTTATTTAATTTCACTTTAAAAGGCAAATCCATAGCCATTCCCTTAGAAGTATAAGCGTATGAAATTGAGTTGTTTTCTATTAAATTAGCTCGCAATGTATACACATCAGCCTGCCCCAGCATACCAGCAGACAACGCCAGCCACAAACCTATATGAGAAAACAAAAAAGCAAATTTTTGTTTGTTAATGACCTTTATTCCACGTAAAATAAGCACACCCAACATTACTATAAAAAACAAGAAACCAACTATAAACAAAGCTGTTGTAGAAAAATCATATAAAACAGAAGGTAGGATTTCACTAAAAATCATTCGGTGATGCAATAGCCAATACAAAAACATAAGACAAAGGGCTATAAAAGTAGCAAACAACATCATTTTCTTGACAGAAACTACATAATAACGAAATACATACGATTCTAAAACAAAAGAAATAGCAACCAACAACAAAAGTAAAAACAAGTTTATAGGAAAAGAAAATACATGTATATCTATGGAAATCAAACTCAAACCCACAGACAAAAGCAATAAAAAAACTATTGTCCCTATTTGTTTATAAGCTACCCTATTGTCTCTAATTTTCATCAGTATATCTATTATACATCTATACAAACGTATAGATATACGCATGTAGTACGATTACCTAAGAATAAAATTGTTTTTGTAATTTCATGTATAAAAATATATTACTTTTGCATTCGTAAATCCTATATTAAAAATAACCATAACTTTAATGAATTAAATTTTAGAAATCATATGAAATACAAGTCACTTTTTTTTGCAATTAGTTTATTTTTTATAACTATGGAAAACAAAGCACAAACAGAACAGTATTGTATGCATTATCCTTATAATACACAGGTTGGAATAAGTGTAAGTGCTAATTTACAAAGTAAAATGAGAATAGAACCTCAATCCGATTATTTTGCTTCCTCCCCAAGTTGGGGAGCAGGTTTAGGTGTACATCTGTATCAACGTATTTACAAATGGTTTGGCATACAAATAGGAGTAGAATACAACCATGTAGGTATAAGTTTTGGTGGCACAACAAATCCAGCACAATATTTTAAGGATATTTCCACAAAATACTATACGGATATATTTATTTTCCCAATTTTATTTAATGCTTCTTATTATTTTAATGGAAAACATGGATTAGATATTTCTTTAGGGGGAGCGCCACTGATACTGCCTCATTTAAATGCACCTGAACCGGTAGGTATAAGTTATAGTAGAATTGAAGGAGGTTATAGTGAAGAAGAAGATTATTGGAGATTTGCAATAGGAAACTATCCGCGTTTCAATTTTAGCTTATATGGTAAAATAGGATATAATTTTTTATTCAAAAATAAAAATACGTTAGGAGTGGCGATTGTGGGAAGTTATGCTACTGAATCCTATGCTCAAGGCACATATTCTGTCGCTAAAAAAGAAGGCACAAAAATAGAAAGTGGGCATGTATCTCTTCGTAATACGTATGTTGGTGTACAGTTTTCGTATGGCTTTTCCATGAAAAAGTTATTGTGTAATCCTAACTAAAAAAAATAACGGATATGGAACATAAAAACAACGTGATAGTAATTATTAAACCCAGATTACGCAATAGGATTTTGTTGAGTTAAATCTATATTACGAGAAAGAAAAACATAGCTATAAATCATTGATATATAGTTAGTAAAGTTGATATTTTTCTAATACGTAACGTTAAAGATTTTTTACAAAAAAAAAGTATACATTTGCATTCACAAATCTAAGTTCAAAACAACCTTGATTATAACTGCTTTAAATAACAAAGTTATGTTTACAGACAAAGAAATAAAAAGACGTCGCTATCTTGAAAGGGTAATGAGCAAAAACAAATAATTCTTTTGACCTCATACTCAAGCCTTTCGTTTTTCAACTTTCACCCTCCGACTTTTGACTTTTGACACAAGTCTTTTAACTGCAATTACGCAAAGATATACGATTTTGAAATTTAATTTTTCTTCTCAGTGTTCTTAGCGGTAAAAAATACCATTAAAATACAAATTTAATTAGTTTTTATAGAATTTACCTGTTAAATTACATTCATTTATTCAAATTTCTTGAAAATACTGACAAAAAAACAATATAAATTAGAAAAACCTGCACTTTTTTAGAAATTTACATCTTATTTTTGTTCAAAGCAAAAAAACAACAAACTTAATAATCAATTACATACATATTTTTTTGTGAATATTTTAGTCTTTTGTGATTTTCTATGCAAAAATTATATATATTTGTACCTGAAAAACTTAATACCAAACAGTCATGATAGCAACAAACTACCTACATGTTCCATTTTCACAAACTCCGCCTTGGAGTTTACATAAAGGTTGCATGGCTGTAGGTGTACTTCCTTTTTTAAGTTTTTGCAAATCATTAAAGTTTTCAACACACCATAAGTCGCTGATTACCACCCCCCCCACCGTTTGCATATAAATAGGCAAAAAGCATGTTATGTGTGGGAGGTGGTGAATCCCATACAGCGGGTTTTCCCGCTAAGAAAGAATAGTATACATTAATCATAGAAAATAAAAAAACGTAGGTGTGAACGTAGGCATAAAAAGGACAACAAAATGTTGAAAAAATCTAATAATAGACTAAATCACACAAAAAGTAAACATAAGTATTAATATTAAAAAATAAAAGATATGAAAAAGTTTAGATATATTATAGCTGCTGTTTTTGTAGTAGCAGTAGGAACAGTAATGTTTTTAAGTTGTGAGAAGGAAAATGTAGGTTCTGATGATAGTTTAATAAAACAAAACAGTATAGAACGTAAGAGTACTGAAGCTTTTATAGGTGAGATTCCAATTGAACTTATTGGAATTATTGATGACTTTATAATTAATTATGAGGAAGATATAGAGTTTGACTATGTTAGCGAAGAAGGAATATGTTATGGTATAATCATAACAGATAATGCAGATATATTTTGGTTATGGAGGGACAAAGAAATGGCTGCAGGAAAAGAAGTCCGCTATATTGATATAAATGGATTATTATATATCGGTATATCTTGGACTCCGAAAAATAATACAGCCCCAGATACATTGGGAACTTAAAGAAATCACAAAATAAAAATAAGGAGAAATAAATATGAAAAAGAATAAAGTAAATCTAAGACAAATCATGATTCTATTCTTTGCGATAGGATTAATGACATCCTGCTCTAAGCAAGTCTATGAAAGCTCTGTAATTCAACAACTTAAACAAATTAAAAATGTTGATTTTGACAAAAATGAAAATATGAACCAATTCAAAACCAAGGATTATGATGCAGCATTGAATTGGAATCAAGAAGAGATTAATAATGGTCGTATGGTGAGTATAAGACTTAACAAGGAAACAGGAGAGTATATTTGCAAATCAATACCAAAAACAGCAGTTTCTCTGCCAACAGAAGAAGAAATAATAGATTTGTTAGATGAGAATGGAGAGTTTATATTAGAAGATGAGGATTAGATACATTTTGTTAACAGCTCCTTAGTATTTTAAGGAGCTGTTTTGTATTTATGTTTTCATATATAAACACAAAAACAAGTGTTTAAAAACTGCAAGATTACACAAAAAAAACAAAGATTAAACATAATAAAATTAAAACGAAATAGAAATGAAAAGATTAAAAAAAATAACCTTTATGGCAATAATGGGATTAGGAGTAGTACTTTTTAACGGATGTCAAAAAGATACAGAAAACATATATTTGAACAGTCAAGCATCAATAAAAACTAAATCAATAGGAAGTCATCAACAACCAACTTCTATCATTGATATAAATACAACTGTTAATATCCAAAATATAGTTCATTTAATAACTGGAAGTGCTGAAATAGGGAATTATGATGGAAGAATTTATGAATGTAATGCAATGTGGATTGTACATTTAGATGAAATAAATGAAGACTTTCCATTGCATTTAGCAGCATCCTTGAAACCTGAATTTGAGGATTTAACGATAGAGGTTGAACCTTTAATGGAAAACTATATTATTACGGTAAATAGCAACCATGTTGAGCCCAATTTTGTTTTAATGGAAAATGAGATAGAAGTAGTTGATTATAATACTATTTTTGAGTTGTGGATTGAAATAGTGCAAGAATGTAACGATAATGTAATAATAATGGGAAGACCTAACCCATATAATTTTGTTGGGCAGTTGCATAATGATGCATTAGATTATATCGCTGCAACTTGTGATCTAGAGGAATTAAGCGGACAAGATATTAACAATGCTGTTAATAATTTTTTGCAAAGTAATTTTATAAACTATGTCCCAGTCTCTTATACTAAATTCAAACAACATTTGGATGAAGCTGATGAATTGGCAGCAGCATTATACACAAGTAGTATGAGTTTCGAAAGTATTTTGTCGGAATGTAACGCAGAGGATGTAGGTAACATATTGGACAGATTAACCGAATTATTTAGAAACATTGATGCTTCGAATGGAATAATTCTACCAAATAACTTTGAAAATGAAGTAATTATATTAGAAAATGAAGTAATAAGTTTGAATAAACATAATAATCCTGAAGAAACATTAGAAATGAATATTTATTCAGCAGCTTTAGCTACGTTATCAATTGCAAAATATAGTTATGAATATTGGTATAATGCTAAAATGGAGCCTGAACATCCTTGGTATTCTTTAGTGCAAGCAAAAGACGGCGATGAACCAGGTTTTTTTAAAAAACTTTGGAATGGCATTTGTACTGCTGCTAATGCTGTTTGGGACGCACTTTGTACGCCTATTGCAGATGCTTACGGTGCTTGGATAACTTTGGAAAAATACACATATATGGACGAAAATGGAGAAATCTCGTATGGTTATAAAGGGGATATAATAGACTTTTATCGTGGCGGTATTGACGCTTCTGCAGCGATATGGGCTAAATAGTTACAAAAAAAATAAATTGATTAATTTAAGTGTCCAAAATTCAATTTGGACACTTAATAAAAACTTTTCATCAATGAAAAATAGTTTACTTATTTTATTTACAATTATTTGTTTTTCCGTTTCGTCTCAATCGATAGAGATTAAAGGAAAAATTACAGATAAAACAACTGGTAAAGGAATTTCTTACGTAAGCATACGGTTAAAAAATGTTTACTTAGGAACAGCAGCCAATAAAGATGGTGTTTTCACCTTTAAAGTATCTAAAAAACAGTTGCACGATAGTCTTATTTTTTCTTGTGTCGGATATAAAAAAATAATTCTTCCTATAGAAAAAATCACACAAGAAAACATCATACAAATGGAACGGCAACCGATAGAATTAACAGAAGTAATAGTACAGTCTTCTTCTGTTAGTGCAGAAAATATCTTGCGGAAAGCAATCCAAAAAATTCCTGAAAATTATCATACAAATACAACAATAGGAACTTTTTATTATAGAGATTGGCGAACATACAACGATACCTTATATGTTTTTGCCGAAGGTATTTTTGATGTATTGCGTATTATAGGTTATGGAAAAATAGACAGCTCGTATCTAAAGGCAAAACCCGGAAGTATAAAAGAAATAAAGACAAAAAATGAAAGTGCAAAAAAACGTAATAGCTACCATATTGTTCAAAAAAACCGATTATTGGTTTTCAATGAAGATATTATTACTAAAAACAATGAATCTAAAAATGGCATAAAACTGTCTGATGTTTATTCTAATCTTTCTTTTGACCCATTGATGCGTCCTGAAAAAACAATTAAACTCCTGAACCAGACAAACTACACTTATTCGATGTCTTCTTATTATAATGAAGAAGGAGTACTTTTTTATGTTGTGGAACGGAAAATAAAACCAGGTAAATATATAGATGAGTTTAAAGACCCAACCATAACTCGCTATACTATCAATGCAGATGATTATGCTATTGTTAATATAACTAAATTGTATGGAAAATTTGATAGAGAACAAAACACAATTACTGTTTCTCTTCTGCCCAAAATATTAGTTTTGTATTCTAATTCAAATGCAAAATACAGTTCTTTACAATACGAAAAGATTAACGATAAATACACCTTGGTTTCAAGGGTAAGTACCGAAGATTACGAAGTAGTATATTTTAAAAAGAAACGTTTTACCCTTAAAGGCGTTAGTATACAGCATTTAATAACTTTTAATGATACCGATACTAATTCTTTCCAAAAGAAGTTTGCTATTGACCCCCAAAAACGAAAATTTTCAGATGTATTTACAAACAATACAAGTGATGATGCTTTTTGGGAACAATATAATTACATTCCATTGGAAGAAAGCATAAAGAAAAAAATAAAAACTAATTTTTAACATCCATAAAAAAATACAAGCATGACAGATTTTATTTATTTTGTTTCAAGTTTATGTTTAGGATACATCCTTTATTTTTTACTAAACAAGTATATTAAAAACAAAAAATTGCTATTCAATATGCTTATATCATTTTATTTAGGCTTTTTTTGTTTACATATCACACAGTCGCTTACAAGGAGAATTTTATACAAAGGAGAATTTATTAGCGATGTAAAAACTATACCTTTTCTCAATATACCACCTTCTAACTTATTAGATTATATTGAAATATGGTTTATTTTATTTTTAACAATACCAGTGTTGGGAATACTATTTAGAACGTTTGACAAAAAGAAATCATAAAAAAAGAATAAACTTAAAAAAACAACACAACGAGAGAACATAAATTTATGTTCTCTTTTTTATTTGAAAAACGAAGCGTAAGACATAAAAACTTGTATTTTTGCAACTTTACGACTTAGACATTGTAAGCAAATGATAAATTTGATTTTAATTATTGTGACCGTTGGGATTTCTATTTCTGCTTTTTCTAACGAAAATTTGT
>JAAYRN010000293.1 GCA_012518765.1 Bacteroidales bacterium | reverse complement strand
AATTCACAACATCTTTCATTTTGCGTTCAGATTCTGCAATGTTGTTTCAAAGAGCAAAAATACAAAAAATTGTAAGCAATTCACAACTGCACGTATTTTGTCTTTTACTAAATATTTGTTGTTTCAAAGAGCAAAAATACAAAAAATTGAAAGCAATTCACAACTATACAAAAAAAGTTCCAAGCATCAATTAGTTGTTTCAAAGAGCAAAAATACAAAAAAATAATAAGGGATTTATTATTTAAAATAAATCGGAATGTGTGCCTGTACGTAAAAGCAATAAGATTAGATTTTTCTTGTTTTTTTTGTAAATCAACAACCAATCTGGCTGTATATGGCACTCTCTGTATCCTACATACTTTCCCTTTAATGAATGATCTTTGTATTTTTGTGGAAGCTGTTTGTTTTCAGATAATAATTTAACTACGGTATCTAATTCAGATTTTGGCAATTTTCGTTTTTTAATTCTTGCTAAATCTTTGTCAAATTGTTTTGTATAAACAATACTAAGCATATTTTTTGGTCTTTTCTACATAGTCTTCGTAAGAATCACAAACAATTACATCATCATTTGCAACCTCTTCTATTGCCTTATCTAATTTAGTTCTTTTGATTGTTTTTAAATTAACAATTCCTGACGATGCAACAAACTCCATTAATTTTCTTGCAACCTCATTATCTGCGTCATATTCTATGATTACTTGTGTCATTTTTTAGTGTTTTTCACGTTTTATTTATTTTTGCAAAGGTATTAAAAATAATAACACAAAAATAATGCCTTTTATAAGGATTATGTATTCACATTAATGCTAATTTTGCAACATTGAAACGTTATGGGTATTGTTGTCGCGGATTTGCGTATCTTGCTCATAGCGTTTCTGTATTTTTGGGAGTTATACCTATTGTTTTAGTCCCATTTTTGTATCTCGCAATGTGTATATAGCAATTATTTTTCTTCCTTAATTGTGTTAATATAGATACGTAAAGCAATAATTTTGCGTTATAAAACGTGTTTACAGTTAAAATTAATTGTTTTATGTTGGGTAGGTTTATCAAATTATGTGCGTTTTTCAGTGTGTTTACCTTTGTTTTTCCGTCTTGTTATGCTCAAACGGCGGAGGAAAATTTTTCGGATTACAATTTGTATTTTGATAGTTTAAACAGGGTGTACAAGCAACAGCAATTTGATAGTTTATTTCGCTGTATGGTTAAGGATAAGGGATTTAACGGGGTGATGTTGGTTGCTCAGGGCGATCAAATTTTGTATGAAAATGTTGCGGGTTTTGCAAATTTTTCCACCAAAGAGCCTTTGGATTTACATGCTTCGTTTGAGATAGCCTCTTTGAGCAAAATGTTTACAGCCGCAGCGATTTTACAACTTTATGAGGCAAAAAAAATGAATATTAATCAGTTAGTTACTGATTTTTTTCCTGATTTTCCTTATAAAACCATTACGGTACATCACTTGCTTTGTCATCGTTCGGGTTTGCCAGAATATTTTAATTTTGCCGGACGCTACCATAAAAATCGTTTGTTTCCGCTTACCAACGATAGTTTGTTGTCGATGATTCAAAAATACAAGCCTAAATGTGCCGCTTTGCCTGATAAAAAATTTGATTACAACAACACGGGTTATGCCATTTTAGCCAGTATCATTGAAAAAGTGTCGGGAGTTTCGTTTGAACAGTATTTAAAAACTCGTTTTTTTGAGCCTTTGGGTATGAAAGAAACTTTTTTATACAGATACGGAAGCGATCAAAAAATCACTATGGGTCATTGGGCAAGTAAAAGAGTGTATACCCGCGATTATTTGTCGGGAGTAGTGGGCGATAAGGGTATTTTTAGCAGTATGTATGATTTATATACATGGGAAAAAGCCTTGTTTTTTGGCGATATTATTTCCAAAGAAAGCCTTGCTCACATGAGTTTTCCCCAGCATTCCGATATGTCGGATTGTAGCAATTACGGATACGGTTTGCGTTTGAGTTGCGATGATAAGGAAAATCCACTTTTGTTTCACGGTGGTTTGTGGAACGGCAATCATAATTTATTTGTTCATCGTCCGTCCGATAGCACATTAATAGTTTTTTTGAGCAATGTATTTAACCGTAGTTTTACATGGCGTAGCAGCGATATTCTTCGCATTTTAGATGAATTATAAAATTATATTTTGTGTATCTTTGCGTTTTAAAATATAAATCATTAATATAGTTATGAGTCAGCCTAAAGAAGCCTGGGGTTCTCGATTGGGACTGGTTTTGGCTATGGCAGGAAATGCTGTAGGTTTGGGAAATTTTCTTCGTTTTCCTATACAAGCCGTACAAAATGGGGGAGGGGCTTTTATTTTACCCTATCTTTTATCTTTTATTTTACTTGGTATTCCGTTATTGTTTATCGAATGGTCAACTGGAAAATTTGGAGGATTGAGGGGTTTTAATTCACCGCCTTATATCTTGCAAACTATAAATAAACGTAAGGTTTGGAAATACATAGGAGCTTTTGGTTTGTTTTCTAATATTGTCATTGCATCCTATTATTGCTACATCGAAAGTTGGACGTTGTCTTATGTGTATCATTCCATTGTTGGAACATTTAGGGGAATGTCGGAAACGCAGGTGTCTTTGTTTTTCGATAATTATTTAGATGTCAGGCATTCGACTACCGGTATTCCTTTCGAGGCGATTGTGTTTTATATTTTATGCTTAGTGTTAAATATTTGGATATTAAGTCGAGGTTTGCAAAAAGGGATTGAAAAAGTGGCTAAAATTTGCATGCCTTTGTTACTTATATTTGGTTTGTTTTTGGCTGTAAAAGCTTTTACATTGAAAGCAGGTAAAGATGGAGCTGTTTTTGACGGTATTGTGGGTTTGAATTTTCTTTGGACTCCCGATTTTACTTCCCTAACTAATCCTAAGGTTTGGTTAGCGGCGGCGGGTCAAATATTCTTTACTCTCTCGCTTGGAATGGGTTGTATACAATGTTACGCTTCGTATTTAAAGAAAAATGACGACATTGTAGTCAATTCCATGACTACGGGTTTTACCAACGAATTTGCCGAAATAGTGATAGGAAGTGCAATTATTATTCCCATTTCTATAGGTTATTTTGGCATAGATAAGGTGGTGGAATTGGCAAGTTTTGGAGGTTTTGGATTGGGATTTCGTTCCTTACCTTACTTGTTTGGACAATGGGGTCATATTATGAGCATATTGGCAGGTGTTGCCTTTTTTGGGTTGCTGTTTTTTGCGGGCATTACTTCTTCCTTGGCAATGGGTTCGCCCATTGTTGCTTTTTTGAAAGATACTTTTGGATGGCAGCGAGTTAAAGCTTCTTTAGGTTTTGGATTTATTATTTTATTGTTCGGACTTCCTACGGTTCTTTTCTTTTCCAAAGGGGTGTTTGATCAATACGACTACTGGGGAGGTACGGTAGCTTTGGTGCTTTTTGCTATGTTGGAAACCATTTTATTCTCTTGGTTTTTGGGGATAAAAAAAGGTTGGAAAATGATTCACATGGGTGCTGAAATGAAGGTGCCTACTGTTTTTAAATTTGTATTAAAATATATAACTCCTGTTTTACTGATAGTTATATTTTTAGCCTCGCTTATTAAACCCAAAGATGACAATTGGTCTTTGTTGAGTTTTAAAGGTTGGGAATTAGACAATAGCAGTATCATAGGAGAGCTTCGCCATCAGGGAATAGGACCCAATACCAAATGGATGCACGATTATTTCTTTGCCGAAAATACAGGCGTTGTAGATTCTATATATACATACAATCAAAGAAATTATATTTGTGTAGCCGGAGAAAATGGAAGCAAAGCCTATGAATATAAATCCTCTTATCAGTTGATGGTTGGTGTAGGCGATAAGGTGGAAATAGGAGATAAATTATTCAAAGGAAAAATTATTAACGACGTGTTTTATATCGATTTATCGCGTATAGCCCTGCTATTATTGATAGGTATTATTATGACTACCATATATATAGGATATAAAAGAAACAATTATAATTTTGATATTCCTTTAGATCTTGATTAAAAAAATAAACTTATGAATACTTCTGCTTTGATAATTATGATAACGGTAATGACTGTGGTAACAGTGATTACGGTTTATTTTTACCTTAAAATGTTAAAACCTCCAAAAAAATAAAAATGAGAGCAATTATAAAACTTTTAGTTTGTGTATTTTATTTAGTCTTAGGAACTTCACTACAAGCTCAAGATAGTTTGTACTATAGGCAAACGATAGCAAAATTAACTTCGGACGATTTTCACGGACGTGGCTACGCTTTCAAAGGCGACAGCATAGCCGCACGGTTTATTGCCAGCGAAATGGAAAGATTCAATCTTGAAAAATGGACTCCCGATTACTATCAAACTTATTTTCTCAATATGAATACCTTTGAAGGAGAAACTTATTTTTCGTTTGGAGAAAATTATCCCGCTCCCGAACTGTTTGAAAATACTCAATTTATGGCATATTCTCACAGTACAAAAGGAGAGTTTATTGTAAAAGCTATCAAAGCCAAAGAGGTTTATAAACAGAAAAAACGAAAATTTAAAAACCAAGAAAATTTATTTTTATTGATAGATATAAGCGATTTAGATACAAAAGATAGCATTCAAAAAGAAATGTATCATGCTGTTTTACGAGCAGCTAATCTTAATATGTATCAAGTGAAAGGCTATATTTTAGTGAGTAAAAATTTACTTCCTTGGCATTTGGCTTACGGCAAATTACAACTTGAACATTTAACCTTGAACGTAACCAAAGAATATGTAAAAACAACACCCAAGAAAATAGAAGTGAATGTAGAGAGTAACTATATAGAAAACTATGAAACTCAAAATGTTTGTGGATACATCAAAGGAAAAACCTATCCCGATTCTTTTTTTGTGTGTATCGCTCATTACGACCATTTGGGACGCTTTGGTAAAGACTATGTTTTTTACGGTGCCAACGACAACGCAAGCGGAACAGCTTTTGTGTTAGATTTAGCACGCCACTACAGTCAGCCCGAAAATCAGCCTGATTATTCCATTGCTTTTCTGATAGTTAGCGGAGAAGAAATTGGTTTATTGGGTTCTATGTATTACGTAGACCATAGTTTTTTCCCTATTTCTCACATCAAAACAGCCATTAATTTCGACATGGTAGGCACGGGCGAAGATGGGATTACAATGGTGTGTGGAAAGGCTTTCCCTGAAGAATTTGAAAAATTTAAAACATTAAACCAAACACATAATTATTTGTCGAAAGTTGTTGATAGAGAAGCTACAAGCAATAGTGACCACTATCCTTTTTATAGGGAAGGAGCGATGGCTTTTTTTATTTACGGCATGGGAAAATCGGGACGATATCACCATACGTCAGATGTGTTAGATAATTTATCCTTAGGAGGATACACAGGTTTATTTAAGTTAATAACCGATTATTTTAACCTTTATCAAATCGAATAATGGCAAAATTATATATTGTTCCGACACCCATAGGTAATTTAGAGGATATTTCGTTGCGGGCTTTGCGTATTTTAAAAGAAAGCGATCTTATTTTGTGCGAAGATACGCGTATAACTTCTAAATTATTATCGCATTATGAAATTGTAAAACCCACCATTCCTTATCATAAATTCAATGAACACAAACAATTAGCGTCATTTATTCGCTCCATACAACAACATCAATCGGTGGCTATGGTAAGCGATGCGGGAACGCCGGGTATTTCAGACCCTGGATTTCTACTAATCCGAGAATGTATTAAGGAGAACATTGAAATAGAATGCCTTCCCGGTGCAACTGCCTTTGTACCTGCTTTGGTAAACTCAGGATTGCCCTGCGACCGATTTTATTTTTATGGATTTTTGCCTCATAAAAAAGGAAGACAAACGGCATTGAAATTTTTATCTACTGTAAAAGAAACCTTTGTTTTATACGAATCGCCTTTTCGACTGATAAAAACATTGGAGCAATTGATAGAGGTTTGTGGCTCAGAACGAAAAGTTTGTGTATCAAGGGAGCTTACAAAAATTTATGAAGAAAACATAAGAGGTAGCTTAGCAGAGGTAACAGCTTATTTTAAACAAAAGACCGTAAAAGGCGAAATAGTAATCATCGTAGAAGGAAATCACCAAGAAACATAATATGAAACGAAAAAAGATTCATTTTTATATTCAATACATTGTATTACTTTTCATTGTGTTTGCCTTACCTTTTCAGCGAACCATTACACCGCCGCTTATATTGCTTCTTTCTTTCAATTGGGTGGTGGAGGTGTTGACAGATAGTCTGCTTTCTGGCGTTCAGCTTTTTACGAAAACCCCCCTTACTTTCGATAGCAAATGGAAAACAATCAAAGAAAATCGATTGACTTTTCCCTTGTTTTTGTTTGTTGGTTTATTTGCTTGGCTATCAGTAAGTTTAATTTATTCTGAAGATTTAAAATGGGGTGTAAATGACTTTGTATTAAAGTTGCCCCTATTAGCTTTCCCCTTGATTTTATTTTCTACCGATTTGAAACACTGGACTGTCAAACGCATCAAACTACTTTTTAATATTTTTATTTTGGGCTGTTTGATAACTATTTTCTACAACCTATACCATTCTTACGCCAATTATGTGGAAGACCCAAACATTGCCAATTTCTTTTATATGTATGCTTCTTTCATACATCATCCTTCGTATTCGTCTATGTTTTATGTCTTTGGATTGGCTGTAATGATTTATTTTTTATTAAATAAACAAACAAATATAGTCGAAAAAATAGCTTATTTTTTATTTATACCTATTTTTATAGGAGAAATAGTTGTGCTGAGTTCCAAAACAGCATTTATTACATTGTTTCTTCTTTTTATTATGTTGATTTTCTACATAGTATTTCAAAAACGAATCAAGAAAATTAATTTATTATATTTTTTGATTGTTATTTTGATAGGTTGGGGGTTGTATGCTTTTTTACCTAAAAATTTCAATCGCTTTTCCAATCAGTTAGAAAAAAGTCAACACATTGGAAGTATTAAACAAGATACCCGTTATGTTATTTGGAGTAATGCTTGCGAAGTAGCCAAAGAAAACCTGCCCTGGGGCACGGGAGCAGGAGATGTAAAAGCGGCATTGAAATTAAACTATGCTAAGAATTTACATTTTGATTATTACCTACGAGCTTATAATTGCCACAATCAATACTTGCAATTTTTGGTAGCTTTGGGTATAATTGGATTTTTGTTGTTTGTGGGAGGTCAACTATATGCTTTGTTTATTTCGTGTAAAAAAAAGTATTTTCTTTTTGCCATATTTACGCTCGTTGTGAGTATAAATTTTCTTACTGAATCCATGCTCGAACGTCAGGCGGGGGTGGTGTTTTTTGCTCTTTTCAATACCTTGTTGTGTGTGTTTGCCTTTGTTGAACCCTTAAAAGAATAATATGTCTCGGCTTGCTTTGTCTTTACATAATGCTTATAAGCGTAGCGAAATACCTGTTTTAGAGGTTCCTACTTCCAAAAGTATAAGCAATCGCTTATTGATGTTACAACATACTTTTAATCCCAATTTGAATATCAAACAATTGTCTACATCTGATGATACTCAGTTGCTTAACGATTTATTATTTAAAATAAAAACATCAAATACAGAAGAAATTGTAGAAATAAATGCACAAAACTGCGGTACTGCTTTGCGGTTTTTGTGTGCTTTTCTTTGTTTTCAAAAAGGGAAATACATATTGACAGGCAGTGAAGCCATGAAAAATCGTCCCATCAAAGGCTTGGTCGATGCCTTGTTAAGTTGCGGTGCAACTATTTCTTATACCGAAAAAGAAGGATTCCCTCCCTTAAAAATAACTGGAGGAAACTCGTTGGTTATTAATGAAATAATTAACATTGATGCCCGCCAAAGCAGTCAATTTGCCAGTGCTATTTTGTTGGTATTGCCCTTGTTTAAACAAGATATAAGGCTTTGTATTCAAGAAAATATTGCTTCCTTTTCCTATCTTAACATGACCCTCACTTTGATGCAGCAATTGGGAATAGACATTGCTTGGAAAAATCAAAAAATAGAATATCGTTATACGCCATCCGCACACATACGACAAGAAATAACGGTGGAATCCGATTGGTCGGCGGCGGCATATTGGTTTGTGTGGGCAGCCCTTAATCCAGATGTAAAAATAAGCATAGCTAATTTGCAAAAAAGTGAATTACAAGGAGATAGCATAATAGAAGACATAGTAAAAAAATGTGGAGTAGAAGTAAGATATAATAAAGAGGGAGTATTTTTACAAAAAACCACAGACACAAAACCTCTTTACATGGATATAGATGCGAGCAATTGCTTGGATTTAGTGCCAACGTTTGTTGTACTTTGTTGTGGATTGAAAATCAAAGCTACTATTCGAAATGTTGGCAATTTAAAATACAAAGAGAGTAATCGTATCCATGCGTTAATCAGCGAATTAAAAGAAATTACAAGCATTCAGCACATAGAAAATTCTTTGAAAATCTCATCGTTTTCAACAAACAATCCTTCTTCGCTGCATTTTCAAACCTACGACGACCATCGTATAGCCATGAGTTTAGCCCTTTTAAGTGGTGTTTTCCCCGAAATTTACATCGAAAATCCAAGCTGTGTAAGCAAGTCTTATCCTACTTTTTGGGAAAACATTGGTAAATTAGGTGTTAAGCTTCGCTATCAATAGTGCCAACATGTAAAAATAAAGTGTTAATTTTGCATACTTGAAAAAGATAAATATTTAAACTAAACATTATAATGAAGAGAGATACACGAATTTTTGACTTAATTGAAAAGGAAAAAGAAAGACAACTACATGGATTAGAACTAATTGCTTCGGAAAATTTTGTAAGCGATCAGGTTATGGAAGCCATGGGTTCTGTTTTAACAAACAAATACGCCGAAGGCTATCCCGGCAAGCGATATTATGGTGGATGTCAAATAGTTGACCAAACAGAACAACTTGCTATTGACAGAGCAAAGGAACTTTTTGGAGCCGAATGGGCAAATGTTCAACCCCACTCGGGAGCTCAAGCCAACATGGCAGTATTATTAACTTGCTTGAAACCAGGCGATACGCTTATGGGATTAAACCTAAATCACGGCGGACACCTTTCACACGGCTCACCCGTTAATTCATCGGGAATGCTTTACAATGTAGTAGATTACTCGGTAGAAGAAGGTTCGGAAGTTATTGATTATGATAAAATGGAAGCGATAGCTTTGGAAAAACGCCCCAAAGTAATCATAGGAGGAGCCTCGGCATATAGCCGCGATTGGGATTGGAAACGCATGCGTGAAATAGCCGACAAAATAGGAGCTATTCTTATGGGTGATATTGCTCATCCTGCGGGACTTATAGCAAAAGGATTGTTAAATAATGCCGTACAATATTGTCATATTTGTACAACTACCACCCATAAAACCCTACGCGGTCCACGCGGAGGTTTGATTATGATGGGCAAGGATTTTGATAATCCATGGGGAATTACGACACCTAAAGGTGAAATCAGAAGCATGTCGGCTATGTTGGATTCGGCTGTTTTCCCAGGAATACAAGGCGGTCCTCTTGAGCACGTTATAGCTGCAAAAGCCGTTGCTTTTGGCGAAGCCCTAACCGATAGCTATACCGAATATATCAAACAAGTAAAGAAAAATGCCGATGTAATGGCAAAAGCATTTGTAGATAAAGGATATAAAATTATTTCGGGAGGAACAGATAACCATTTAATATTGATAGATTTACGCACTAAATTCCCCGAGCTTACGGGTAAGGTTGCTGAAAATACCTTGGTAAAAGCCGATATTACTATCAATAAAAATATGGTGCCTTTCGATAGCCGTACACCTTTTACTACTTCGGGTATTCGCATTGGAACTCCAGCTGTTACCACACGCGGACTCAAAGAAACCGAAATGCCTATTATTGTAGATATGATAGATGAAATACTTTCTAATGTAAACAATGAGAGTATCATAGAAAAAGTACGCAAGAATGTAAACGATATGATGGCACATCGCCCCTTGTTTGCTTACTAAAGAATAAAAATATTATAAAGCATAAAACTTGTTTGTTTTTCAGGAAAGCAGGCAAGTTTTTTTTATTTTAAGTCGGGGTAAAATAAAAAATCGGAAATTAAATAAAAAGACTGTTTTTATTTAGTACTTTTGTAAAGTGAAAATCAAAGGCATGGTAAGTTGTAAAATATGTGGTGGAAACAGCGATTTAGCATTTCAAGCAAATATATTGAATGCTCATAATGTTTCGTATTTTGTTTGTTCCAATTGTGGATTTATTCAAACGGAAGAACCTTATTGGTTAGAAGATGCCTATAAAAAGTCCATTAGTTTGACCGATACGGGAATAATACAAAGGAATTTGTTTTCGGTAAAAATAACAACAGCTTTTATCAAGTTATTTTTTAATTCTAAATCTTCTTACGTTGACATGGCGGGTGGTTATGGGCTTTTTGTTCGTATGATGCGTGATAAGGGTTTTAGTTTTTTATGGAACGATTTGTATACCGAAAATATATTTGCACAAGGATTTGAATTTGATAAAAATCAAGATATTCATACAGAGCTTATTACCGCATTTGAGGCTTTTGAACATTTTGTAAATCCTACGCAAGAATTGGAGACAATGCTCGAAGTTAGTAAAAATATATTTTTTTCTACGCTCTTAACCCCACAGGCTATTCCCGATAAAAATTGGTGGTATTATGCGTTCCAAACGGGACAACACATTTCATTTTATTCAAAAAAATCGCTTTTAGAATTAGCAAAAAAATATAACTTACAGCTGTATTCCAATAACAAAGATTTTCATTTATTGACAGAGAAAAGATTATCTGCCATATTGGTAAAATGCTTGTTTTTTTATTTTAAAATAAAGCAGTATATATTTTATCGTACCAAATCTTTTTCCAAAGATAGTAACTTGTTAATAAATTCATAGTGTGTTAGTTTTAAATAAAATGTTGTAAAAATATAGTAACTAAATTTATAGTTTATGAAATCAATTTTACTTTATTTTTTTATTGTTTTACATCGTTTCCCTTTTGGAAAATTATTTTCAACATCCAAATTGTCCAATACAATTTTAATTCTCAAAATCGATGCTATTGGCGACAGTATCATTTGGTTAGATTCGGCAAAAGAATATAGAAATTATTTTCCAAATCATAAATTAGTATTGCTTCATAAAAAAGATTGGACAGATATTGCATTGAAACTTCCTTATTTTGATGAATGTATCGCTTTTGATCAAAATCGATTTTTTAAAAGCATTGCTTATCGTTTTTCTTTGTTAAAAAAAATCAATACTTATCACTATGAAAAGGTAATTAATCCAACATTTTCTCGTAATTTTTTTCTTCAAGATTGGATTGTTCGTCAAATTCATGCAAAAGAAAAAATTGGTTCTCAAGGCGATTATTCCAATACCAATAATACCATTGTCAGATTAACCCATAATTTTGATTATTATAATTCCAAATTAAAAAAAATAGCAGATAAATGGTATACTCAGTTAATTCCAGCTACGTCGGGAACAAAAATGGAGTTGGTTAGAAACGCCGAATTTATTCGCGGATATTTGAATCCAAGTTTTCAAGCAAGCATTCCACAACTTCCTTTTCCTTTAAAAAACAATACTTTAGTACCGTTTCAACATTATGTTGTGTTTTTTATGGGAGCAAGCACAGAGCGAAGAATGTGGGATATAAAACATTTTGCTAAGATTGCAGTCAGATTGACCGAAAAATTTTCCATTGTGGTTTGTGGAAGTAAAAGCGAGAGTTATTTGTACGATGAATTGATGACTTATGATTTAGACAAAGATAAAATTTTAAATCTGTGTGGAAAAACAAATTTAATTGAACTTATGTCAATTATTCAACAAGCAGATTTTGTGGTATCAAACGAGACTGCTTCTTCTCACATGACAGTTTTAACCAAAACTCCTTCTGTATGTATATTAGGAGGAGGTCATTATGGACGTTTTCAGCCTTATGTTGTAGAAAATATAAAGGAGGAAGACAAGGCATTTTTACCGAAAATAGCGTCTAATTATATGGATTGTTTTGGTTGCGGTTGGATTTGTAAATTTCCCCTTGAAAATGGTAAATGGAAATGTATAAACAGCATCGATAGTCAAAAAGTAATGGAAAAAATAGATGAAATAATCGAAGAATTTCATCTGTAAAACGTAAAATAAAAAAACAATTTCGTTTTTGCATTTCTTTTTGCCTTTGTTTGTTTGAAAAAAATGTAATTTTGCATTTATTGTATGAAACATATTACACTTTTACTTATATGAAGAATAATAACGTAAAAAAAGAAGCTACTCTTTCGAGTAAAACTCCCCATTCTTTATCTCTTATTTTTAAGAAAATTTTGCCTCATATTGCAGCAATTGCGGTTATGTATGTACTAACTTTTGCTTATTTTAGCCCTGTTTTTTTCGATGAAAAAGACTTGCCTCAGGGAGATATGGTTAGCGTACAAGGTATGACTCAGGAAGTTAAATCCTATCAAGAAAAAACGGGAGAATACTCCGAGTGGACTAATTCCATGTTTAGCGGCATGCCTACCGCTACCTTGTGGGGGAAGCCTTATTTTAATATATTCCAGAAAATTAGTGTTTTATTCAGGGGAGGATTGCCTCTTTTGCATGCAGGTATGATGTTTACGTATTTGCTTTGTTTTTACATTTTTATGCTTTCCATAGGGGCTAATGCTTGGGTTAGTTTACTGGGAGCCATTGTGTATGCCTTTGCTTCTTATAATTTTATCATTATCGAAGCGGGGCATGTTACCAAGGGCTATGCCATGGCATACATTGCTCCCTTAATAGGTGGAATTATATTGACATTTCGAAAAAAATACCTCTTAGGAGCTTTGATTACTTTGTTGTTTTTGGGTTTAGAAATATCAAGTAGTCATATTCAAATTACCTACTATGCTTTTATAATGGTTGGAGCGATAGGAATAGCTTATTTTTTCTATTATTTATTGAAAGAGAAAGTTTTACTTCCCTTTTTTAAAGCGACAGCCTTGTTAATCGTAGCCGCTATTTTTGCTGTTTTACCTAATTTGGGTAATTTACTACCAACTTATACTTACAGCAAAGATACCATGAGAGGAGGTTCGGAATTGACCATTACTCCTGATTTTAAAAATCAAGAACAAAATGCTTCTACTCCCAACGAGGGAGGGTTGGAAATAGACTATGCGTTTATGTGGAGTTATGGAAAAATGGAAACATTTACCTTGTTGGTTCCCAATTTATACGGAGGGGGTCATGTGGAATTAGATTCTGAATCGGAAACCATGCAAGCCCTCCGACAAAATGGATACGGTTCGTCTTATTTACCTACTTATTGGGGCGAACAACCTTTTACTTCGGGACCCGTTTATGCAGGAGCTATTGTTAGTTTGCTCTTTATCTTGGGTTTATTCGTTGTAAAAGGTCCTGAAAAATGGTGGGTAATTGCTGTTTTTGTCATTTCTTTGGTCTTGGCTTGGGGTAAAAACTTTGAAGTAATCAATAATTTTTTATTTCATTATTTGCCTTTTTATAATAAATTCCGAACACCTGCTATGGCATTGATTATAGCTGGAGTAGCTATGCCTATATTAGGTATGTTAGGTTTGAAAGAAATTTTTTCCAATAATTTAAGCAAAGAAAAATCGCTTGCTTATTTAAAAAATAGCTACTATGTAAGCATAGGGTTGTGTGTATTTTTGTTTTTGGCAGTAGCTATGTTTTTTAGCTTTTCAGGAGGTGGCGATGCACAATACAAACAACAATTGCTTAATGCTGGATTTAGAGAAAATAATGTAAATAGCATATTATCTATTTTGTTTGATTACAGAAAATCAATGGCATATAAAGATATTTTCCGATCAATTGCTTTTATTTCACTGGGCTTTGTCCTGATGTGGGCTTATTTGAAAGATAAATTGAAAAATATAAATGTCCTCATAGCTTCTTTGACCTTATTAATTCTTATTGATGGCTGGACAATTAGTCGTAGGTATTTGAATGACAAACATTTTCAAGATAAAAGAATGGTTGAAAATATACACCGTCCTACCGAAGCCGACCAACTGATTTTGAGTGATACCGATGTTAATTACAGGGTATTAAATTTGGCAAGCAATACTTTCAATGAATCTAATACTTCGTATTTCCATAAATCGGTAGGAGGTTATAGTCCAGCCAAATTAAGACGTTATCAAGATATTATTGATTTTTATTTTCATGCACAAATCAATCCAAACATAATCAATATGTTGAATACTCGCTACATCATTGCTCAAAACGGACAAGTACAAAAAAATCCCGATGCGAACGGAGCAGTTTGGTTTGTAGATACTTATAAAATAGTAAACAATCCTGACGAGGAAATTTTGGCTATAGGTGATATAAACCTTAAAGATACTGCCGTTATAGAAAAACAATATGCTCATTGGGTTGAAAATAAGCATATTGAAAGAGATTCTAACGCTACAATTATCAACACGATATGTAATCCCAATCATTTGGTTTATACAACTTCGTCGTCGACAGAGCAGTTGGCTACATTTTCGGAAGTATTTTACGACAAAGGAGGCTGGATTTCGTTTATAGATGGAAAAGAAGTGCCGCATTTTAGGGTTAATTATATTTTGCGAGCCATGCTTGTGCCTCAGGGTGAACATACTATTGAGTTTAAATACGTGCCTCACATGAGTATATTGGGAGCAAACATATCCAATGTTTCTTCTGTAATAATTTTGTTATTATTTTTAATATCAGGAGGTTTTGGATATATTCGTTACAAAAAAAATAATTTTACAATCAAAGATAACAACGCATAATGTGTGAGTTGGGAAAGAAATAAAATATAATTATAATGAAAAAAGTAGCTTTAATTACAGGTATCACGGGACAAGATGGCTCTTATCTTGCTGAATTTTTATTAGAAAAAGGATATGAAGTTCATGGCTTGATGAGGCGAGCTTCGTATTTCAATACTGGACGTATCGAACATTTATATTTCGATGAGTGGATAGAAGACATGAAGCAAAAGCGAAAATTAGAATTACACTACGGCGACATGACCGATTCGTCTTCTATTATTCGCATCATTCAATCCATACAACCCGATGAAATATACAATCTTGCAGCTCAATCTCATGTCAAAGTATCGTTTGAAGTGCCCGAATATACGGCAGATTCTGATGCCATAGGTACGTTGCGGATTTTAGAAGCTGTGCGTATTTTGAAATTAGAACAAAAGACAAAAATTTATCAGGCTTCTACTTCCGAACTTTACGGGAAGGTACAAACTATTCCACAAAATGAGGATACACCTTTCTACCCTCGTTCACCTTACGGAGTAGCTAAATTATATGGTTTTTGGATAACAAAAAATTATAGAGAAGCTTACAATATGTTTGCTTCTAATGGTATATTGTTTAATCATGAAAGCGAACGCCGAGGCGAAACATTTGTTACTCGTAAAATTACCTTAGCGGTTGCTCGTATAGCTCACGGCATGCAAAAGAAATTATATTTGGGTAACCTAAACGCCATGAGAGATTGGGGCTATGCTCGCGATTATGTAGAATGTATGTGGTTGATTCTTCAACATCCCCAAGCTGATGATTTTGTGATAGCAACAGGAGAAACTCACTCGGTACGTGAATTTTGTACACTTGCTTTCGCCGAAGCAGGTATTGAATTAAGATGGGAGGGTGAAAATGAAAACGAAAAGGGAATTGATGTAAAAACGGGTAATATATTGGTAGAAGTCGACCCTAAATATTACCGTCCAACCGAGGTTGACCAATTACTTGGTGATCCGACTAAAGCAAAAAAGTTATTGGGATGGAATCCAACCAAAACACCCTTTGCTGAATTGGTTAAATTGATGGTTAAGAGTGATTTAGAATTTGTAAAACAATATATTCCTAAAACAATATAACGATATGGATACTCAAGCAAAAATATACGTAGCCGGACATACGGGATTGGTTGGTTCTGCCATTATGCGAGTCCTAAACCGCAATGGCTATACCCACATTTGTACACGAGAAAGAAGTCAATTAGACTTGCGTAATCAACAAGCGGTACATGAGTTTTTTGAACAAGAAAAGCCCGAATATGTTTTTTTAGCAGCTGCCAAAGTTGGTGGTATTCACGCTAATAACACCTATCCCGCTGAATTTATCTACGATAATTTAATGATACAGTCGAATATCATTCATGCAGCTTATGTACACAAGGTGAAAAAATTATTGTTTTTAGGTAGTTCTTGTATTTATCCCAAAATGTCGCCTCAACCCATCAAAGAAGAATATTTGTTGACAGGATTATTAGAGCCTACCAATGAGGCGTATGCAATAGCAAAAATTGCAGGATTGGAAATGTGTAAATTTTACCGCCGCCAATACGGATGCGATTTTATTTCGGCAATGCCCACTAATTTATACGGAATTAACGATAATTTCGACTTAAATACATCTCACGTTTTACCTGCTTTGATTCGTAAATTTCACGAAGCAAAAGTAAATCAACAAGATGAAGTAGTTTTATGGGGAACAGGAAAACCCTTACGCGAGTTTCTTTTTGTCGACGATTTGGCGGATTCCTTGGTGTTTTTAATGAATCATTATTCCGAAGAAATTCATGTAAATATCGGAACAGGCGAAGATATTAGCATATACGATTTAGCCTTAACCATTCAAGAAGTAGTGGGATACAAAGGGAAAATTGTTTACGATAGCTCAAAACCCGATGGAACTCCTCGTAAACTATTGAATGTAGGCAGGTTACATCAAAGTGGGTGGAAACACAAGATATCCTTACAAGAAGGAATTACTACGGTTTATAATTGGTATTTAAAACAACAAATATCCCAATGAGCAGTCCCTATGTATCTATCATAAGTATTACGTTTAATGCCGAGAAATTTCTTGAAAAAACTATGCTCAGCGTTTTAAATCAAAGTTATACCAATTTTGAATACGTAATTATTGATGGACAATCTACGGATGCAACCGTAGATATTATCAAAAGATACGAAGAGGAAATTAAAAACCAAAAATACAGTATTTCTCCCGACAATTTTCGTTGGATTAGCGAAGCCGATAAGGGTATTTACGATGCTATGAATAAAGGCATAACCTTAGCAAAAGGGGAATTTATTTGGTTTATGAATGCTGGAGATAAAATACATGCAAGTTACGTATTACAAAAAATATATGATGCCTATCAACAGCATAACAATGCAGAAATAATATACGGTCAGTCGCTTATAGTCAATCCAAACGATGAACCCTTGGGCGAACGCCATAAAATAGCACCCCGAAAGTTAGAAAAATCGAACCTATTGAAAGGCTTAGTCGTTTGTCATCAGTCTATTTTGGTGAAAAAAGAAATAGCTCCGCTTTATGATTTGAATTATAAAATAGCTTCCGATTATGACTGGGTAATAAACGCAGTATCAAAGTCGAAACAAAATTTATATGTAGACGATTATCTTTCTGATTTTATGACAGAAGGCACTTCGAGCGTTAATCGTAAAAAAGCATGGAAGGAACGCTATTCGATTATGAAAAAACATTTTGGATTGATTCCTACTTTATTAGCTCATTTCAAAATCATGGTAAAATATCCATTTACACGCAAATATTAGCATTATGAAAATTATTATTATCGGAACGGCACACCCTTATCGAGGCGGATTGGCTACTTTTAACGAACGACTTGCTACCCAGTATGTAAAAGAGGGGAACGAGGTGGAGTTGTATACATTTACCCTGCAATATCCTTCGTTTCTTTTCCCAGGTAAAACACAATTTACAGACGAACCCAAGCCCGATAATTTAAATATCTTTCGTAAGATTAACTCTATAAATCCTTGTAATTGGATAAAAGTAGGTAAAGAAATTAGAAAAAAACAAGCCGATTTGGTGATTTTTTGTTATTGGATGTCGTTTATGGCTCCTTGTTTTGGAAGCATAGCCAAGTATATCCGAAAAAATAAAAAAACAAAATGTATAGCTTTGGTTCATAATATGATACCACATGAGCCTACTATTTTAGACAAAATACTTCCTTCTTATTTTGTAAATAAAATGCATGCTTTTATAGCACTTTCCGAGTCGGTAATTGGTGATATAGAATCATTTGACAAACACAACAAATCCAAAGATTTTTCGCCACACCCTATTTATGACCATTATGGAGAAAGATTAAACCGAGAAGTTGCTTTGGACAAACTAAAGTTATCGCCCGATTCCCGATACATACTTTTCTTTGGTTTTATCCGTGCCTATAAAGGTTTAGATCTTTTGCTTGAAGCATTTGCCGATGAGCGTTTGCGGAAGTACAACACTAAATTAATTGTAGCAGGAGAGTTTTATGAAGACGAAAATCTATATCTCAATCAAATTAAAAAATTAAACATAGAATCTTGGGTAGAACTTCATACTGATTTTATTCCAGATTCTTTGGTAAATGCTTATTTTTCAGCCTGCGATATAATAGCCCAACCTTATAAAACAGCCACTCAAAGCGGTGTTACACAAATTGGTTTTCACTTTGAAAAAGCCATGTTAGTAACCAAAGTAGGAGGCTTGCCCGAAATTATTCCTCACGGAATTATAGGATATGCCGTTGAACCTCAGCCAAATGAAATAGCCGATGCCTTAGTAGATTTCTTCCAAAACCAACGACAACAAAGTTTTGAACAAAATGTTATAAACGAAAAAGACAAATATGCATGGCATCGCCTAACAGCCAAAATACAATCTCTTTATCAAACTATTAAATAATGATTATATGGAATTTAAACGTCAAATAAAAGAAAGTATTTTAGTAAAAGAAAAGTTGTTTCAAGATACAACTTTGCTCAAAAATATCGAAAAAGCCGTTGAAAAATGTATAGAATCATTAAACAATGGAGGCTGTATTTTTTTCTGTGGAAATGGAGGAAGTGCATCGGATGCACAGCATTTATCAGCCGAATTATCGGGTAGATTTTATTACGACAGACTACCCTTGCGTTCCGAAGCCCTGCACTGTAATACTTCTTACGTTACCGCTGTGGGAAATGATTATGGATACAATCATATTTTCTCTCGATTATTAGAGGGAAATGGAAAAAAAGGAGATGTATTAATAGGATTATCTACTTCGGGTAATTCCGAAAATATTCTAAATACATTTGTTACAGCCAAAGATAAAGGTATTTTTACCATCGCTATGACGGGAGAAAGTGGAGGTAAATTGAAAAATATAACCGACATATTGCTCAACGTTCCTTCTACAGATACTCCTCGTATTCAGGAGTCTCATATCTTAATTGGACATATTATTTGCGAATATATAGAGAAAAGTATATTCCCAAAAAAATAATATATGGGTGTTTTACATCAACGGTAAGGTTTTTGTGTGTTAAAATTATGTACCTTTGCATGTTGATTTAAATTTCATTTGATATGAGAGCTAAATTAAAATACGTCTTACCTATTCATCTCATTTATCTTAATATAAAGAGAAGAGATCCTTTCCTGTATTTATAAACGTTTGACTATTATACAGCCTTAACAATTAAACATTTATAAATATAAAAAAATAAATATTATGGAATTACCCTTTGCAGAATCTTGGAAAATTAAAATGGTTGAACCCATTCGTAAAAGCACACGAGAAGATCGTGAACAATGGCTTAAAGAAGCTCATTATAATGTATTCCAATTAAAAGCAGAACAAGTATATATAGATTTAGTTACCGATTCAGGAACAGGAGCTATGAGCAACTATCAATGGTCGGAAATGATGCTTGGAGATGAAAGTTATGCTGGAGCTTCTTCGTTTTATAAAATGAAAGAAATGATAAATAGCATAACTGGTTTTAAATACGTATTGCCTACGCATCAAGGTAGAGCTGCTGAAAATGTGTTGTTTACATATTTAGTAAAAGAAGGAGATTTTATACCCGGCAACTCACATTTTGATACCACCAAGGGGCATATAGAATTTAGAAAAGCCTTTGCAATTGATTGTACGATAGACGAAGCCAAGGATACGCAATTAGAAATACCCTTTAAAGGAAACGTAGATCCTGTTAAATTAGAAAATTGCTTAGCCGAACACCACAATAAAATCCCATTTGTAATAGTAACTATTACCAATAATACAGCTGGAGGACAGCCTGTTTCTATGGAAAATTTACGCGAAGTACGTAAAATAGCGAAAAAGTATAATAAACCCGTTTTATTTGACTCTGCTCGTTTTGCCGAAAATGCATATTTTATCAAAATACGCGAAGCAGGATACGCAGACAAAAGCATCAAGGAAATTTGTAGAGAAATGTTTTCTTATGCCGATGGCATGACTATGAGTGCTAAAAAAGATGCACTTGTAAATATGGGAGGATTTATAGCTACCAATATAGAAGATTGGTACGAGCATGCTAAAATATTTACCATTATTAATGAAGGCTACATCACTTACGGAGGATTAAGCGGACGAGATATGAACGCCTTAGCCGTTGGTTTAGATGAAAATACAGAGTTTGAATCTTTGGAAACACGCATCAAACAAGTAGAATATTTAGCCAAACGATTAGACGAGTTTGGAATACCTTATCAACGTCCAGTTGGCGGACATGCTATTTTTGTAGATGCACCTAAGGTGTTGACTCATGTACCTAAAGAAGAGTTTCCAGCACAAACATTGACCGTAGAACTGTATTTAGAAGCAGGTATTCGTGGCGTGGAAATAGGATACCTTTTAGCCGATAGAGACCCCGTTACTAAAGAAAATCGCTTTGGAGGATTAGACTTGTTACGATTAGCTATTCCCAGACGAGTATATACTAACAATCACATGGATGTAATTGCGGTTGCCCTTAAAAATGTTTTTGATAGAAGAAAAAGTATTACTCGTGGAGTAGAAATAGAATGGGAAGCACCCATTATGCGACATTTTACCGTAAAATTAAAAAGATTGTAATTCAATAAATTGAGAAAAGGAAAAATCCTTTTTCTATGTTTTTAACGAGGGTGGTATTTATTTAATAGTACACCCTCGTTTGCTTTTTAAAAAGTTGTACCTTTGCATATAACAAAAGCGATGATTTAATAGACACTTAGTTATAGATATGATGAAAACACAAAAAGGGGAAAATCCTACTTCAAAAACCAAAAAACCTTTAATCTTAGTAACTAACGATGACGGGGTTGATGCCCGTGGATTGCGTGCTTTGGCAGATGTAGCTCGCGAGTTTGGAAGGGTAGTGGTAGTTGCTCCTTCTTCGGCACAATCGGGTAAAAGTCATGCCATTACATTTACTTCCCCCCTTCGTTTACGCAGAATATATAAGGAAAAAGATTTTGAAATTTACAAAGCCAATAACACACCCGTTGATGCTATGAAGTTGGCTATGAATGCTTTGTTGAAAGATCAAAAAATAGATTTACTTATATCGGGTATTAATCATGGCTCCAATTCATCTTCAAGTGTATTTTATTCAGGAACCATGGCGGCTGCTATTGAGGGTTGTTTAAATCGGATTCCTTCCATAGGTTTTTCGTTGGCAAGTTATAAGTTTGATGCTTCTTTTGATGCGGCTAAGATAGTTGCACGTAAAATTATCAAAGAAACCATGGCAAATAAATTACCCTTACATATTTGCTTAAATGTAAATATTCCGAATGTTTCTATAGATGAAATCAAGGGCTATCGCATTACACGCCAGTCGTTAAATCATTGGCAAGAATGCTTAGATGAACGCATAGACCCGATTGGTAACCCTTATTATTGGTTAACGGGCGAATTGGTAGAATTGGACAAAAAAAGAGATACAGACGAATGGGCATTAAAGAATAATTATGTGTCAATCAATCCAGTACACATAGACCTTACCGCACACGATTATATGAAAACTATGAAAACGTGGAATTTTAAAAAATAAAAAAATGGAAAAATTACGTAGCGATAAACTCTGGTTAGGAGTGCTTATAGGAACACTTATTCCTGCTATTTTGTTTGGAATATTGTATTCGCTGTCTCATTATTTAGCCCCTGAGGGCAGGGATTATATTGTAAAATTACCCACTTTGTTGCTAATATCTATTTTTTCCAATTTATTTTCCCTTAGATATTATTTGGTAAAATTGAAATACGACCGTACAGGTAGAGGTATTTTGTTGGTTACTTTCATTTTTGCTATCTTATATTTTGTTCTTTATTTAAAAATGATATAAAATGAAAAAAATAGTAGTCCTTACAGGAGCAGGAGTAAGTGCCGAAAGTGGCATAAAAACCTTTCGCGATTCGGATGGATTGTGGGAAAATTATAGGGTAGAAGATGTAGCTACCCCCGAGGCATGGGAAGCAAATTATGAAATGGTTCTTCGTTTTTACAACGAACGTTTGAAACAATTATCGCAAGCAAAACCCAATGAAGCTCACAAAGGTTTGGTAAAATTAGAGTCTCATTACGATGTACATATTGTTACTCAAAATGTAGATGATTTACACGAAAGAGCGGGCTCGTCTAAAGTTTTACATATACACGGTGAATTGCGAAAAAAACGAAGTCAAGTAAAACCTGATTATATAGTAGAAATTGACCCTAATGAAAATGAAATCAAAAAAGGGGAACTTTGTCCTTGGGGTAAGCAAATGAGACCGCATATTGTATGGTTTGGCGAATCGGTACCGTTGATAGAAGATGCAGCAAGTATTGTAGAAAAGGCTGATATTCTGATAATTATTGGAACATCTATGCAAGTATATCCAGCTGCGGGATTGATTTATTATACAAAACCAGCTATTCCTATCTATTATATAGACCCAAAAGCAGATGAACAAAAAAGTTTTACCCACAACACCATTGCTATGCCATTAAAAGCGGGAGTAGGGGTGGTACGATTGGTAGATGAATTGATAGAAAAAGCAAAAAATGTTAACTAAAATAGCTATTTATCTATTTTTATATCCTCTTTCTTTGCTTCCTATGACGATTTTATACGGAATAGGAAAAGTTATGCGATTTTTTATGTATACACTTTTTTCTTATCGTAAAAAGGTGGTGCAAACAAATTTAAGAAATTCATTTTCAGATTTTTCAAAAGAAAAATTAAAACAAATTGAGCAAAAATATTATACACATCTTTGTAATTTATTTGTTGAAGGCATCAAATTACTTAGTATTTCGCGTAAAAATTTAATGCTACGCTATGTATGTAAAAACCCCGAACTTGTAAATCAATATTTTGATGCAGGAAAAAGCGTTATATTGATGTCGGCTCATTATAATAATTGGGAATGGTTGGTGCTTTCGTTGGCAATGCAATTTAAGCATCACGGAGTGGGGGTGGGGAAAGAAAATTCGAATAAATCTTTCGAAAAAACGATAAATAAATTCCGTACTCGCTACGGAACCGAAGTGATTTTTGCCAAAACGATTCGCGAAGTAGTTAGCCAGTACGATGAAAACAACAAACTTACAGCCTATATGATGTTGAGTGACCAAGCTCCCAATAGTGTAAAAAAGCCCTTTGTTACTTCTTTTCTTCATCAGCCTTCCAATATGATTTATGGAAGTGAATATTTTGCATTAAAGTACAATTATCCCGTACTGTACTATGTGGTAAAACAAAAAAAGCGAGGATATTATGAGTTTGAATTAGAGTTGATAACAAGCGACCCTTCTTCGACAACTTACGGAGAAATAACTAAAAAATATGTCTCACTTTTAGAGCGAGATATTAAAAACGAACCTATTTATTGGCTTTGGAGCCATAGGCGTTGGAAACACAAAGTAGAACTTCCAAGCAAAAACGATTTGTAATGTATAAAGCACGTATTATTGTTTTATGGTTTTGTTTTTTTGTATTTTCGGCTTCGGCTTACGCTCAATCTTATTCATATAGTGTTGCCATTTCTCATGTTCAAAAAATATCATCCGAAAGCCCTGAATATAAGGATGTATTCCGAAAGTTTACCATTAAATTACCCAGCGAAATACGTGTTTTTTATACCATTCATATTAAAGTTTATCAGGAAAAAAAGAATCAACATTCTATACTTATTTATTT
>JAAYRN010000292.1 GCA_012518765.1 Bacteroidales bacterium | reverse complement strand
AGATGCCAAAGATTCTTTTTATCAACTACTAACTCCCGAAGGGAAACAATACGCTGTTGATTTTGGTAAAAAACTACATACAAACAGACCTATACGTTTATATCACAGTATAGTAGAACGATGTAAAGAAACCGCCGATTGCATTGCACAAGGCTACAAAGGTGAAGTTTTACTAATAGAACCCATGATTGATATTGCTGGCTTTTATGCCTTTCAACCAACTGACATTTTGTCCGAAGTAAACAGAATAGGTGTTTTTGATTTTATTAGCCATTGGTTTAAAGGAACTTATCCTATAGAAGACATTCAGCCTGCCATACAAGCACGCAACAAAATGATACAAGCAATTGTTGAAAAAAGCGACCCCTCTTATTTGAATATTTTTGTTACTCACGATTGGAATATTATATTGATGCTGAGTTTAGTATATGACATTATTGGACAAAAATACTTATGGCCCGATTTTATGGACGGCGTAGCTTTATTGAAAAATCAGAACGATTTAATTTGTGTATGTGATACCGACAAGTCAATAAAAATATAAAACAATAAATCTCCCTTGTTTTACATATATAGTTGACTATAAATAAGATATAAAATAAAAAGAAAATTAGATACATTTCGGTCTATTATTTGTTACAGTAGAAAAAATTATTTGGATTTTAAAAAACAGAATTATATTCACTAAAGAATAAACATCATGGTAAACATAGTAGCATTTGGAGCATCTTATAGCAAAAACTCCATAAATAAACAATTAGCTAATTACGTAGCAAATAAATTTGAAAATACACATATAGAAATATTAGATCTTAACGACTACCCTGTTCCATTATTTACGGTAGACCAACAATTGGAAACAGGTATTCCCGAAGGAGCACAAAGGTTTTTAAATAAAATCACCGAAGCCGACTTGTTGATTATCTCCATGTCGGAGCATAACGGCAGTTATACGGCAGCATTTAAAAGTCTATTTGACTGGGTATCACTTATAAAAATGAAATGTTTTGATGGAAAGAAAATATTTCTTTTATCTACTTCACCCGGACCAAGAGGTGCCCTCAACTCGCTTACGGCAGCCAAAGAGCGTTTTCCATTTCACGGCGGCACCATTATTAGTGATTTCAGCCTACCTTCGTTTCTTAAAAATTTCGATAGCGAAAAAGGAATCATCCCTACAGAATACAGCGATACACTAAATGAAAAAATAGACATAGTGAAAAAAGAATTAGATTTATAAATCACTCATAAATAAAATTTTAAGCACAAACTACTGTATAAAAATAAGGACAACTTAGTCCTTATTTTTGCATGGTAAAATAAGCCAAAAAAAACCTTTTTATTTTCCGTTATTTTTATATTTTTCTACATTTCGCCCCCTCCTATCCTTATTTTTTAGGATAGTAAATTGAAACAAATCCTTATTAGTGGGGGTGTCTTTATATTTTAATTGATGCTATTTTTGCAATGTAAACTAAGTGTAGTTATAAAATTTTTAAATTGAAAATAAATATCGAAGGTAAAAAAAAATGAGCACTATAAATGAAATTGAATTATCGAAATTAAAAGACGGACAGGAAGCTATTATTGTAAAAGTACTGGGACATGGGGCTTTCCGTAAACGCATTATCGAAATGGGATTTGTAAGAGGCAAAAAAGTTACAGCCATCAAAAAAGCTCCCTTACAAGACCCAGCAGAGTATCGCATTATGGATTATCATGTATCACTCCGTCGTTCAGAGGCTCAACTTATTAAAGTTGTTGTATCGGGTGCTATTGACAACGATATTAACTATAGTTACAACGGAACCATTGATGAAAAAACATTGAAAACTTCGGCAAAAGAAAAATGCAACACCATCAATATTGCTTTGGTGGGAAATCCAAACAGTGGAAAAACCACCCTATTCAACCATGCTTCTAATTCACACGAACGTGTTGGAAACTACGCAGGTGTAACTGTCGATAGTAAAGAAGCCAGTATTAAAAAGCATAATTATACTTTTAAAATTGTCGATTTACCCGGAACTTATTCCATCACAGAATACACTCCCGAAGAACTTTTTGTAAGAAATCACATCTTAGACAACAAACCCGATATTGTAGTCAATGTTGTAGATGCATCGAATTTAGAACGTAATTTATACCTTACGACACAGCTTATTGATATGAATATCAAAGTCGTTATAGCCCTAAACATGTATGACGAACTACAGGAAAGCGGAGCAAGTTTTGATTATGACACCTTGGGCAAAATGATAGGTATTCCTATGATTCCCACCGTAGCATCAAAAGGGAGTGGTATTGACACTCTTTTAAAGAAAATCATAGATGTTTATGAAGATAAAGATGACAGTGTTAGACACATACATATAAATTATGGGAAAAATATTGAAAATTCCATTGCTATATTACAAAAACTGATAAAAGAAAATAAAGTAATAAGCGACAATTATTCCACAAGATATGTATCGATAAAATTAATAGAAAACGACCAAACAACGCTAAACATCTTAAAGTCATGTCCTAATTTTGATACAATCAAAGAAACAGCTGAAAATGAAATCAAACAATTAGAAAAAGAATACAACGAAAAATCAGAAACCATAGTAAGCGACTTCAAATATGGTTTTATAGACGGAGCACTTAGCGAAACCTATCAGGCTGGGAAAGTGGACAAACGAGATTTTTCACTTAAATTAGACAAAGTATTAACAAACAAATATTTAGGATTTCCAATTTTTATCTTTTTCATGTGGTTGATGTTTCAAACCACTTTTACACTGGGAGAATATCCCATGGACGGAATTGAATGGTTAATCAGCGGATTGGGTAGCTCTATAGGCAAAATTATGCCCGATGGAATGTTGAAAGATTTGCTCATAGATGGAATCATTGGCGGTGTAGGTGGTGTTATCGTTTTTTTACCCAATATATTGATATTATTTTTCTTTATTTCATTTATGGAAGATAGTGGTTACATGGCTCGTGCATCATTTATTATGGATAAACTCATGCACAAAATGGGACTACATGGTAAATCCTTTATTCCGATGTTAATGGGATTTGGTTGCAGCGTTCCAGCTATTATGGCAACACGTACCTTAGAAAACAGAAAAGACCGTATACTCACTATGTTAGCCATTCCTTTTATGTCTTGTAGTGCTCGTTTACCGGTTTATGTATTGCTGATTTCTGCTTTTTTTACTAAAAATCAAGGATTAGTTTTATTTTCCATTTATTTGATAGGCGTTGCCCTTGCCGTTTTTACAGCTTTATTGGTCAAAAAAGTAGCTTTCAAAGAAGACGATGCTCCTTTTGTTATGGAACTCCCCCCCTACCGCATTCCGACTCTTAAAAACACCACTATTCACATGTGGCACAAAGCTGTATTGTATTTAAAGAAAATGGGAAGCGTTATATTGGTAGCATCTATCGTTATTTGGGCTATGAGCTATTTTCCACTCCATGTCGAATACTCTACCAATTACGACCAACAATTGGAAGAAGTGAAAATTGACGAAAGTATGAGCCATAGTATCAAAGAAGCTAAAATAGCAGACATAGAATATATACAACAATCTGAAAAATTGGAAAAATCCTACATAGGTCAACTGGGACATTTCATTGAACCTGTTCTTCATCCCTTGGGTTTCGACTGGAAAATTGGAGTAAGTATCATAGCTGGACTTGCTGCTAAGGAAATTGTCGTAAGCACAATGGGTGTTCTATATCAATCCGTTGATGAAGACGATGGATATACAGGATTGCAAAATAAACTCAAAGAACAAACCTTTACAAGCGGTAGCAAAAAAGGACAAAAGGTATATACCCCTTTGGTTGCCTATGGTTTTATGATTTTTGTTCTGTTGTATTTTCCCTGTATTGCAGCCGTTGTTGCAATTAGAAGGGAAGCAAGTCTCAAATGGGCTGTTTTTGTGGTGTTTTACACTACACTTGTAGCATGGATAGTTTCTTTTGCTATCTATCAGGTTGGTAGTTTATTCATATAAATTCAAAAAAAATGTGGCAAAAAAATCATTGTATACGTAATTATATCTTTAATCATTCTTTATCTGATTTATAGATACTTTATTAAGAAGAAAAAAATAACCGGAAGAAGAAGCAACTGTGGCGAATGTACTGCATGCGACACAACCCCTTCTGCAGGCGAAGATTGTATTATTAAAGAAATCAAAGCGCGTCAAGAGGAAAACAAGAATAAGAATTAAGACGGAGGTCGAAAGGCTGAAAGGCGTAAGACTGGAGTCTAAAATCTTAAGTTTGTTTGTTTTTACCGCTAAGAACGCAGAGAAAGAAAAATAGATATCCATTATTACAGTATAAAAAAGAGAGCATTTAAATGCTCTCTTGAAAATTTATGGTATATATGCCAAAAATAGTTGGCAAAATGCAATGTAACTTACACAATATAAGTAGATTATGTCAAGTTAATTGAAATCGTTTTCAATTAACTTAATATAAATGCAAAAAACAAGAAGATTTAGATGTTGGGCGTTCGGTAGTTTGTCGACAATAAAATGGAGCAAACAAGGCGATAAACAACGCTATAAATGTAAAGAATGTGGTGTTCTATCAACATACACAAACATAAGTGTTAGTAAAAAAAATCGTGAAAAGTGGT